>JBGTLD010000034.1:0-7703 GCA_041744275.1 Saccharimonadales bacterium (SeqCode)
AACCAAAGCCAAGGTTCTATTAGTTATTTACGGTCTATTTTTTACGATTGCATTTGCAGTATTAACCAACGTCATCTTGCCGAGTTTTTTTAATTACTTCGCATTGACCAATTTGGGGCCGTTGGGTTCTATAGCATTTATTGCTGCTTTAGCTTATGCAATAGCAAGACATAAGTTGTTTGATATAAGATTCTTCGTACTCCGAGCAGCTGCATACACTGCGACCCTTACGGTAACTACACTGCTGTTCTTACTTCCGTCAATTGCGGCAATAGCATATATATTAGACGTAAACTTATCGGTAGGTTCATTTGTTTTTGTAATAGCAGCTAGTCTAATTTTGACAATCTCTTATGGCCATCTTCGTGTGAAACTTGATCAGGTTACGGCTGATTTATTTTTCAGGAAAGATTATAATCCGGAGCATTTTATAGCCGAAGTGAATCGTACTGTCGTTGCTAATCTAGATCTGAACGATATGCTTAAGAATGCCGCAGCAGTATTAGAATCTAATCTCAAAGCAGAATACTGTGTATTTGGCTTAAAAGAGACTGCAACATCTCCCCGGCGGTTAGTAGGAACAAAAAATAAAAAATTTAGTGAACGGGACGTAAATATTGTCAGAAAAATAACTCCGACTATCGAAAGTAGGGTAGTAAATACAATTTATTTACCTAGTAGAGAGTCAAAGCTACAGAAAATACTGTCAAGCAACGACATCGCTGTTCTCGCAAGACTTTCTCCAGATACTGAATTTGAAAAAGAAGGCCTGGGCTACATAATCCTTGGGCCGAAAAAAAGTGGGCAACAGTATAACGCTCAAGACGTCCGCACTCTCAATACGATCATAGATGGACTTATCGTTGCTATCCAGAACGCCATGCGTTTCGAAGAAATCCAGAATTTTAATGAGACGCTGCAGCATAAGGTGAACGACGCAACGAACAAACTTCGAAAAACCAACGAGAAGCTTAAGGCGCTCGACGAAACCAAGGATGATTTCATAAGCATGGCATCACACCAGTTACGGACGCCACTGACGAGCGTAAAAGGCTATCTGAGCATGGTGCTGGAAGGCGACGCCGGGCCATTGACCGATATGCAGCGGAAGATGCTGGCTCAATCTTTTTTGAGCTCACAACGCATGGTGTACCTCATTGCCGATCTTTTGAACGTTTCCCGGCTTAAAACAGGTAAATTCATCATCGAACCGAGTCGACTCCAAATGCAGCGACTGGTTCAGGAGGAAGTGGAGCAGCTCCAGGAAACTGCAAAAGACCGCAACTTGAAACTTACTTTCGAAGCACCAAAATCTTTTCCGGAGGTTATGCTCGATGAAACGAAGATTCACCAAGTGATCATGAATTTCGTAGATAACGCGATATACTACACGCCGTCTGGTGGTGCCATTAACATCAGCCTAAAGGAGACTGCGGGCACTATAGAGCTGCGGGTTAAAGACACGGGCATAGGAGTGCCGAAACACGAACAAGCGCATCTATTTACGAAATTCTACAGGGCTGGTAATGCGAGACGGGCCCGTCCGGACGGCACTGGTCTTGGATTGTTCATGGCAAAGAAGGTCGTGGTAGCTCACGGCGGCGCAGTGTTATTTGATAGCGTCGAAGGCAAGGGAAGTACTTTCGGTTTTGTATTCCCGAAGTCCAGGGTTCTGGCGGTTGACCAGGCGTCCATTACTCCTGCGAAATAGAGTGTTCCATATGTGTGTTTCTATATATTAATTGACAAAACACCAATTAATTGATATAATGTAAGTATACGTTGCTGAGCTACCGCATCTTTTTACGACGTACTTTATGGTACGGACAAGCTCCCATGACTATTTGGCTTCGCAGTCAATAAACTTGTGGATAACCGCTAGCAGTAATAATGATGATATGGTATGCTCTCTAGTAAGATTCTTGATAAGCACCGACTGACCGCTCTAAAGAACTCATCATACCCCCGCTCGTACTGACGGGGGTTTTGTTTTGTCGATCCTTCCTTGTTGCAGTTGTATTTCCGCCTCTGTTGTGTTACAATTTTCCGGTCATAGGTCGTATAAATATTCATGCGTAAATATGATCTCGATTTCAAAAATGAAAACTCAGCATTTGTTCTGTCGGCAATTGCCGGACAGCACTTTACAATATAATATAGCTACACATTGGCCTCATCGTCTAACGGTTAGGACACCAGGTTTTCATCCTGGCAATCGGAGTTCGATTCTCCGTGAGGTCACCATTCCAAAGTTTTCATCGTTTTTAGCTCCCATTTCACCCAAATCTAATCTGTAGAGAGGGCTGATTTCGGGAGTTAAAAACTTTTTGGTCTTTATGTCATATACGAAGCCTTTTGGGAATACCAATTCCTGGTAGGCTTGCTTTAGCTCCAATGGCGCACTGTGCCAGTACTTATTTATATTACCCATGAAGCCGAGAGCGTTCTCAATACTAGCTTCACTAAGAGTTTGTTTTCGCTCAAGTGTAAGCAATTGCGTGTTCAGGTTTAGCCGCTCTTTATCAGCTGCTCTCAGCGCAAAATCTTTTTGCTCATCTGACAGCTTATCGGCGATAAACTTGGCTAGTACCTTCTGCTTGTAGGAATCGTTACCGTCCAGCTGGTCACGCAGTCGTGCAATATCACGGTTGATGTTTCCTAGTTCCTGCTTAACTTGCCGTTTTAGAATCGTTCTTAACAGCTTTACTGTACCAGGCGTCGGAGTAACTAATGCCAATAACTCTTCAAACTGTGGGTGAAGTAGCTTGACCATAATTGAGCCAGTTCGTTTACAGCTTGGACGCGCACAGTAATAGCGAGGACTGTTATGCGGAGCAGCAGCAGTCATGTACTTGTCACACTGTAGACAACGTACAAACCGACGAAGAGGATATGTCTCATTAGCTATCTGACGCTTAAGCCCAGACATGTAATCCTTATTCCGCATTAGTAAGACCAGCTGGTTCTGTTCAAACTGTTCGGAAGTAATTAGTTCTTTATGTTGACCTTTTACGCGTTCACCATCTGTAAACTTGTTGCATATGAACCCAGCGTAAATAGGATTAACTATCATTTTGTGTATGACATCTTGGTTTAAGGGTTTTCCGCCTTTAGCCGCGTATAACTTGATGTCTTCTGCGTAACGCATTAACTGAGCCTCTGTCATGTCGCCTCTGTTCCATCGTAATAACAAGTCTCTTATCTTCGTGGCTTCGGCATTGGGTTTTAATGAGGGACGTGCGTGACCATCACCATTTTTTATACGGCACATATCATAGCCGCGTGGCGGCGTGTGTTGCCAATATCCTTGTTTAGCTAAACGCCTCATATTATCAGTGACCATTTGACGCTTGTTTTCGTTATCGAGCTGACCAACAAGGACGTGCATCGCTTCCATGAAGTGCCCATCAGGAGTATCCTCAAAATGCTCTGTTGCTGACCTAATCTGTACACCCAGTCCAGCCAATATGTTTCGTATGCCAGTAAAGTAGGTTGCCAGGTCGCGTGACGCTCTGTTCATCTTATAGACAATTACGTAATCTACTTGTCCTTTTTTCTTTGTGGCGACACGCAGAAGGTTTTGCAGGGCTTCTCTATCAGTGTTCTTGCCGCTCTTAGCCTCGTCCGTAAACCATTCAACTACCTTTATGTTGTTTGCTACCGCATACTGGAATATAGCTTCACGCTGGTTAGCTAATGACTCTCCCTTAATTTGTTTTTTGTCCGAGATACGTAAATATCCAAGTGCCGTCTTTTGTGAATTAGTATCTGTATTTTTCATATAAATCTCCTATTAAACAATTATAATGTTATTTATGCAAATCGAAAGTAAATCTTAGCGTTCGTGCTAATTCACTCATTAGTAATATCTTTCGGGCGACCTCATCGTCACTCATAATGTCCTGAGTTGCCCCAAGTAGCTTTCGAGCTTCCCCAACTGTAATCGGTAACGCTCTGAGCTGCTCTGCTTTTAATGGCTTTAATTTCTTATTAGTAAACATGGCATATACCACGCTCCTTTACGGTTGGCGCTATCGCGGTGGACAGTATTTATTAACCTTGATAGCACCGTTTAGAACTGTCTGCCTGCATTTATAGGGCATCTCAAAAGAACGCAAAACAGATGTACTAGCACGACACTAGAGCTAAGGAGAAGCGATACTAACTGATACTAGCTTTTTGGATTGCTGATAGTTGGGCAGGAGTTAAGAGGGCATTTGAAGTAAGCATAAAACTCTTAGTGCTGATGTCAGCAAATGGGTGCAGGACGTTGCCTTCGCCAAACTCATTCCCACGGAAGATTTGCTTGAAGTTGCCCTTATTTTTATAGGTATTTAACCTGCCAGTCCACTGACGTATTTTGGCAAAGGTCACGGATTCGTAACTATGAGCTATAGCTTGTTCGATGATTTCCAAAGGTAACCCAGCCTGTAAGACCTTTAGGCTATATTCCTTGCCGTCGGCTCGTATGCTCGGTTTTTGCTCGGTTATAGTTAGCGTTGCTACGACGCCTTCCTCTTTATAATTTATGCCATGCTCGGTACAAAACCTTATGAACTTGTCGTAATCGAGGTTGTCTATGTAGCGTATGTAATCATACTCGCGATGGGCTGGGTCGGTTTGTTCCCATCGTTCATCACCCCACATGCCTCCGCTTTCTTTACCGAAACGGTTCCAGCCTTCCCATTGTTGGTCGCGAAAGTAGTTAGCCTTGGCACTGCTTTGGATAACGCCCACTTGGGCAAGCAGGATTAATGCCTTATTCTCGGCAGTTACTTTCATTAAGTTTTCTTCCGTTGTCAGGTTTTTGTCCCAATCAAAAATCCACCGATGCTCATTATGTTCAAAATCCATACCAGCCATAAAGTCCTTATAGAGCTTTACGGTAACTCGACGTAACCAGTATTGGGTGTCTTCATTCATTCCTAAGCTTATTATCATATATTCGAGGCATATCTGGAAGTGCAGTTAGTTTTGTGGCGCATTTAGAGGCGATTTAAGCTGCTTTAATGTGCTAAAGGTAAATAGTTAGCTCTGTAAACATAAGTTGGAATCTAGGGTATCGTTTTCGGCGAAATAACCTTATACTTGACCCCAGTTATATGAACGATAAACTACTAGGCATGCTAATTGGTTTGGCAGTCGGTGATGCACTCGGTGCGCTGTATGAGTTTAGTCCGCTCCCAGCAAACCATGAGCCTGAAATGCGTAAAGTTAGCGGAACGACTGGCGTATGGACTGATGACACTGCCATGGCGTTGTGTTTGTCAGATAGCTTACTCGAAAAAGAAGGCTATGACTCGTATGATGTTATGGCTAAGTACAGTGACTGGCTCACTAAGGGTTATCGTTGCTTCTACAATTTTGGCGAAGGCATCGGTATTCAAACAGGTAAAGCAATACAGGAGTTTATTGAGAGCAGTCCGATTATTCCCCTTAGCCGTGAAAGGTCCACAAATGCGGGAAATGGTAGCATCATGCGTCTTGCACCCGTAGTCATTGCCACTCATAACCAGCCAATAGAATATACAGTCAAGTTGGCTCAAGTTTCTGCTCGCGAAACGCACTACTCGGCAGAAGCCGAGGCTGGTACCGAAATCTTTGCAGCCATGCTATGTAATGCCCTAAAACTTTCTGATAAGTTACAGATAGTTAGTGTTATTGAACACGCAACTGACGCCGTGTACAGCGATATGCTTGCTAGAGTCCTTGAGCCGACCACACAGGCTCAGTTAACAGATTTAGGTGGTTATGTAGTAGATGGGCTAAGGATTGCCGTCTGGGCTTTCCTAGAATACGACAACATCAAAGATGGTTATACGGCTATCATTCAGGTTAATGGCGACACTGACACTAATGCAGCCATTTATGTACAGCTTGCTGGCGCTTACTACGGCTACGAATCTATTCCTGTTCAATGGCGTGATAATTTGTATTTGGGCGAGGAAATACGAGTACTTGCGAGTAAACTAGCTGAGATGAAAAGCTGCCCAATACTCCAAACGCGGTTTGAGGAAGATGACAACTGATTTGACACACAAACATGAGCAGTGTATTTTAAGGGTAAAGCACTAACATCAAAAAATTGAAACAAATTAGAAGGAGCAATTATTATGGGTGAAGGATTTCCGCAAAGCCAAGAACCAGAGCAACAGCCACTACAGGAATTTTTAAGTCCTGAACAAATGGAGCAGGCAAAACAGCAATTTCAAAGCATGAACGTAAGCACGGAACGCTCACAGCCGTTACCAGAAACAACTTCCCCTTATAAGATAGAGGTTGTTGATGAGGAGCCTGTCGCGCCTCAGCAGGAAGCTGCACCTGTTCAAGAAATAGAACACACAGTAGACCACGGCGACCAAGACAATGGCGCTGATAACCAACCCCAACAAGGTCAGCATGATGAACGTATACAGGACCCAGACTTCGCTTACGAAATGGCAAATAAAGAAGCACCTTTACAAGAAATGCTATCCCGACTTAAGAGCAACCGCAACGTACCTGAGAGTGTTCGAAACCAGTCAATGGAAGACTTAACAAAAGAGATTAAGGAACTAGAACAAGGCATGGAGCGCCATCGCGAAGTGCAAGAAAAGGTAGTTGGTGACCAAGCAAAAGAAGCTGTCGTTAACATTCAGAAATTTGCATCCGAACACCCCGAAGGCAGTACACCTAATTTCGACGAACTTTTACAGGGTGATGACTGGGAAAATGCTTGGGATAGTATGGACGGTGTCACTAATATATATAGGAGCCACTATGGTGGTGATTATGAAATGGAAGGTGCAGTACCACTTGATAGCAAGGAATTTGGTAAGGCATCAGCGCAACTAAGCGAAGTGGTTAGATCACTTGTTGGCGCAAAGGCTAAGCCAAGCATAAAATTCAGTTCTGATTTTGGTGAAAGTGGTGGGGCAAGTTTTATGGAATTGTATGAAACAGAGTATGGCACACTTGTAGTGCAAGAAACATTTCGTGCGCCTGACGGCGTAAGCACTAAAATGGAACGTGCCTCCGCAGGTGCTACGCTGACTAAAATGAGTCCTGACCAAGTAGTTAAACTGTACGAAAAAACCAATCTTGAAGAAGGCGAACACTTTAGTTTAAGTCGCAGGTAGATTCCGTCAATTTCTCTTGTATGCCTATGTTCTACTATACAAGGGGGAGTAAACTGCACATGCTAATTGGTCTGTAACTGATTAGAATGTACACTGATATGACTCATAACTTCGTTCCATCGAACGATTTCCGCGACTATAGGGTTAAAAAACGAAGGTTTAAGGGTCACCATACAGCTTATGTTTAAAACAGCTCCATAGTGGAGCTGTTTTGCTATACTCAGACTATGTCAGATACTTTTAATCCACAGTGCGACACTTGCGGCCATATAACATCAACCATTAATTTGGTTGTCGAAACCACATTTTGGCGGGTAGTACTTGCTGCCGACCAGGCATATTTAGGAAGGTCCTTCGTGACTCTTAAAAATCATAAAGAAAGCTTAAGTGAACTTAGCACTGAAGAATGGGATGATTTTAGGATTCTAGTTAGACGAATCGAAAACGGTTACGAAGAGGTTTTCAATAGTGGAAGACCATTCAATTGGGCGTGTATGATGAACAATGCATGCAAAGAATCAGAACCTACGCCACATGTACACTGGCACGTAAGACCCAGACACAGTCAACCGATAACAGTCGGCT
>JBGTLD010000035.1:0-25915 GCA_041744275.1 Saccharimonadales bacterium (SeqCode)
GAAAGAGAATTAGTTGTTTCACCAGAATATCAAGGTCGAAAAATCGGAAGGACGCTACTCGCAGTTAGCTTGTCGGCGCGCCGCTCCGATCAACCAGTTACGACATACACGTGGGAAGAACTGCCTCGTTCACAAGAATCGTTAGAAAGATTAGGTTTTAGAGTAACCGGTAAACAAAATGTAGACACGTTTGGTGTATCACCAGCAACATTATTGGCTTATAGGGCCGAGAGTGTAAAAAATGTCTTAAATCAAATAGAATCGTAAAAAAGCTAGCACCCAATTGACAAATATACTTGACATAATGCGTTCTATTGGTCACACTCTTCAATAAGAAGTAGTGTACGTAGGGTCGTGTTCTGTTGCACCAAAAACCCCCGCTCGTAGTGACTTTGCTAGCAAACAAGTAAAAACTACATCAATCATAACGAAGGGGTTACGTTACGCGTATGGCCAAAGATACCGCTCGAAAGAGTGTCTCGAAGCGAAAGTTTTTTAATAATTCTGATGATATTTTGGATCTTCCAAACTTGGTTGATCACCAAAACAGATCTTTTCAATGGTTTGTAGAAGAAGGTCTTGGTGAGTTGTTAGCTGAAATCAGCCCTATAGATGATTACACAGGTGGCAAGTTAACCCTTCGTTTTAAAGATTATCGTTTTGAAGAACCAAAGATTTCAGAAGCAGAAGCACGCGAAAACAATGTATCGTATGATGCACCTCTTAAAGCAACAGTCGAACTTACAAACAAAATTACAGGTGAAGTAAAAGACCAAGAAATCTACCTTGGTGACTACCCATGGATGACCGAACGCGGTACATTCGTTATTAATGGTGCTGAGCGAGTTGTTGTATCACAGCTTATTCGTTCTGCCGGTGTGTTCTTTACTGCCGACAACAATGGAACAGCGAACACATACGGTGCAAAGGTTATTCCTGGCCGTGGAGCATGGCTCGAGTTTGAAACCGCAGCATCTGGTGCATTGTTTGTGAAAATTGATCGTAAGCGTAAACTTGCAGTCACAACACTTCTACGCGCACTCGGTATGAACGAAGCACAAATGAAAGAAGCCTTTAAGCACGTTGACCAAGGCAAATCTAGCTACCTTGAAGCAACACTTGAAAAAGACCCGTCTAAAGGTGCGAATGACGCGCTTATTGAAGTGTATCGTCGTCTACGACCAGGTGACCTTGCAACCGTTGATAACGCTCGTAGCCTTATTGAAAACATGTTCTACAACTTTAAGCGATTCGATTTTAGCCGTGTTGGACGGTATAAGATCAACAAGCGCCTTAATATCGATATCCCAAACACTATTGAAAACCGTGTTATGCGACTTGATGACTTAGTTGCAATCATTGCTGAAGTTATTCGATTGAACAACACACAAGAACCAGCCGATGACATCGACTCACTTGCAAACCGACGCGTGAAATTAGTTGGAGAGCTTGTACAACGTCAATTCCGTATTGGATTGCTTCGTATGGAGCGAAATACCAAAGACCGCATGAGCATGAGCGAGATTGAAACCGTAACTCCCGCACAACTCATTAATGCACGACCAATCGTTGCTGCAGTTCGTGAGTTCTTTGCAAGCTCACAGCTTTCGCAGTTCATGGACCAAATTAACCCACTTTCTGAGCTTGCCCACAAGCGACGTCTTAGTTCAATGGGCCCAGGTGGTTTATCGCGAGAACGTGCTGGTTTTGAGGTACGTGATGCACATGCAACCCACTACGGACGTATTTGTGCGGTAGAAACTCCAGAAGGTGCCAACATTGGACTAGTACTGAACCTTGCAAGTTATGCTCGTATTAACGACTACGGACTTATCGAAACACCGTACCGTAAGGTTATAAATGCAGTTACAGCCAAAGAAGCTGCAGGCCACACAGCGTCAGTTAACCTAGAAGACGCATCAGGTAAAATAATTGTAAAAGCTGGTGACAAAATATCAGCCGACAACGCCAAGAAACTTGAAACAGTTAAAGAGCAAATCACGTGGCCGGTTAAAGCGGTTGTCACCGATGATGTTGTATTCCTCGACGCTTCAGAAGAAGAGCACGCAATCATTGCCAGCGCTGGTGAGGAAGTTGATGAAAACGGACACTTTGTTGACGAGCGTGTATCAGTACGTCGTTACCTCAAATCAGGTGAAGTTGATTCTGATGATGTGAACTATATGGATGCAAGTCGCCGTCAAATTATCGGTTCATCTGCAGGACTTATCCCATTTGTTGAGAAAAACTATGTATATAGAAGTCTTATGGGTAGTAACCAGCAGCGCCAAGCAGTGCCGCTTGTGCAACCACAATCACCAATTGTAGGAACAGGTCTTGAGGCAATGGTAGCTGAGAATAGTGGTCAGCTCATTGCAGCTCCGTCAGCCGGTACCGTACTGAAAGCTTCAGGTGGCGAAGTTATCGTGCAGTACAAAGAAGGTAAAGTTACCTACAATCCAATGCACTTTGTACGAAGTAATGAAGGTAGCTCAATTAATCAAAAGGTTGTGGTTAGTAGTGGTGATACGCTACAGGCTGGTGACCCAATTATTGAAGGTATGTCAGTTGCTGATGGTGAGTTAGCCCTTGGTAAAGACCTTATGGTTGCATTTATGCCATGGCATGGATACAACTTTGAAGATGCTATTGTCATAAGTAGAAAGCTTGTCGAAGACGACACGCTCACAAGTATACATATTGTTGACTTTATGGTTGAAGTTCGCGAAACGAAGCTTGGCCCAGAAATTGTCACTCGTGATATTCCAAACGTTTCTGAAGAAGCTCTTCGTCACCTCGACGAAGACGGTGTGGTACGAATCGGTGCAGAAGTACACCCAGGTGACATTTTGGTTGGTAAGATTACACCAAAAGGTGAGCAAGAGTTGAGTTCTGAAGAACGACTACTAAGAGCAATATTTGGTGAGAAAGCAAAAGAAGTTCGTGACACATCACAGCGTATGCCAAATGGTAAGCACGGTAAGGTTGTGGGCGTAAAGATATTCTCACGTGCAAAAGGCCACGAGCTAAAATCTGGTGTCATTATGCAAATTCAAGTGTATGTTGCACAAATGAGAAAAATTGCAGTTGGTGACAAACTTGGAGGACGCCACGGTAACAAGGGTGTTATCGCAAGAGTATTACCCGTTGAAGATATGCCATTTACAGAAGATGGAACACCAATTGATATCGTATTGAATCCACTCGGTGTGCCGTCTCGTATGAATATTGGTCAGTTGTTTGAAACCCATCTTGGTATGGCAGCAAAAGCACTTGGTATGAAAGTCGCAAGCCCATCATTTGATGGTGTTAGCCAGGCCAAGATCAGTGAACTTCTTGGTGAAGCTGGACTTCCTGAAGACGGAAAACAACAATTGTTTGATGGACGTACAGGAGAGCCTTTTTCAGAAACTACGACAGTCGGTATGATGTACATGATCAAACTTAATCACATGATTGCAGACAAGATTCATGCTCGTTCAACCGGTCCATACACCATGGTAACGCAGCAACCGCTCGGTGGTAAGGCTCAAAATGGTGGACAGCGATTCGGAGAAATGGAAGTCTGGGCGCTCGAAGCATATGGTGCAAGTAATACGCTTCAGGAAATGCTTACTATCAAATCAGATGACGTATACGGACGCTCAAAAGCTTACGAATCGATCATTAAGCAAACTGAGATTGTTGGACCAAAGGTTCCTGAAAGCTTTAACGTGCTTGTGAAAGAACTACAAGGACTTGGACTAAAAGTCGACCTCGTAACCAGCGACGCCATCATTGATGCAGAAGAGATTCTTTCAGAAAATATCAAAGATGAAGCAGCGCATTTGTCTGATGTTGAAGTACCGCAATCTGCTATTTCTGACGTTGATGTAACTGAAGATGCAGCAGACGATGAGTTTGTCGTAATGGAACTTGGTGATGATGTCCCAGCGATAACGCTCATGAACGACAATGACAACGACGATGAAGAAACAACGGTTAGCAAAACCGCAGATAATGACGACGAAGAGGAGACAAAATGATGCGACGTTACTCACAAGGAACCAACATTGCAGACTTTGATGCAGTTCGATTAGCGGTAGCGAGCCCGAATGACATTCTCGACTGGAGCCATGGCGAAATCACAAAACCAGAGACTATCAACTACCGAACTCAAAAACCAGAACGAGACGGACTCTTCTGTGAACGTATTTTTGGTCCTGTAAAAGATATAAATCCGCACGACACCAAGTACAAAGGTGTTCGATCACGAGAAGCAGCAGTCGACAAAAATGGTGAAATCGTTACGAAGAGTATTGTTCGTCGTGAACGAATGGGCCACATCCAGTTGGCATCTCCAGTAGCACACATCTGGTTCCTTCGTGGCACCCCAAGTGCGATTGGATTACTTCTTGGTATGACTGTAAAGAATCTTGAGAGAGTTGCCTATTTCGCGAGCTACATCATAAAATCTGTAGACACCGAAAAGCGCGACCAGATGCTTGCAGACAAAGAAGCTGAGTTTGCAGCAGCACAAGTTGCAATCAAGTCTCGTTTTGAAACAGAAGCAAAGGCTGAAGATGCAAACGTAAAAGCGCTTGCAGAAATGCAAACCAAAGAGTTAGAAGAAGTTCAGGCTCAATACGACGTGCTCAAAGAGCAGTTGAAAGCGCTTGAAGTCCTACGTCTTATCTCAGAAACTGAATACCGTGAACTCGATGAAGATCTACAGGACTTGATAGAAGTCGGTATGGGTGGTTCTGCATTGAAAGAAATGTTAGACATCGTTGATCTCAGTACACTTATCGCATCTTTAACAGAAGAGTCAGAGGCAGCAAAGGGTCAGCGTAAAAAGAAGATCATGAAGCGCCTTCGCCTACTCGAGAGTATGCAGCGAGCGGGTATCAAGCCAAACAGTATGTGTTTGAGCGTTCTCCCGGTAATTCCTCCGGACCTTCGCCCTATGGTACAGCTCACAGGTGGCCGTTTCGCGACGAGTGACTTAAACGACCTTTATCGTCGTGTAATTAACCGTAATAATCGACTCAAGAAATTGATTGATCTAAACGCCCCAGAAGTTATTCGTCGTAACGAACAGCGCATGCTTCAAGAAGCAGTTGATGCACTTATCGACAACAACAGCGCCCGTTCAGGTCGTGCAGTGGCTGCTACTGGTCAACGTCGCCGATTGAAAAGCCTTTCAGATATGCTTAAAGGTAAACAAGGTCGTTTCCGACAAAACCTTCTTGGTAAGCGTGTTGACTACTCCGGTCGTTCAGTAATTGTTGCCGGACCAGAGCTCAAAATCAATCAATGTGGTCTTCCAAAGATGATGGCACTTGAACTATTCAAGCCGTTCGTTATTGGCCACTTGATTGCTGAAGAATATGCTCACAACATTCGTTCTGCAACTCGCATGATCGAAACAGGTGAAACAGAAGTTTGGGACGCACTTGATGAAGTAATCAAGGGCAAGTACGTTCTCTTGAACCGTGCTCCAACACTTCACCGACTTGGTATCCTCGCGTTCCAGCCAAAACTTATTGAGGGTAAAGCTATCCAGTTACACCCACTCGTTTGTAAAGGTTTCAACGCCGACTTCGATGGTGACCAAATGGCTGTTCACTTACCATTGTCTGATGCTGCACAAGCTGAAGCACGTGACATCATGGTTGCTAGCATGAACTTGCTAAAACCTGCGGACGGTTCACCAACATTACACATCGAGCAAGATATCGTGCTCGGCTGTTACTACCTTACATATGATCGTCCTACCAAAGACAAGGTTGAAATACGACACTACTCAAGCACAAACGAAGCCTTGATGGCGTATGATGCAGGTCATATAACACTACAAAGCAAAATTTCACTACCTGTACGCGGCGTTAAGACTGAAACAACAGTCGGCCGAGTGTTGTTTAATGAAATTTTCCCAGAAGACTTCCCGTTCCAAGACGAAGCGATGACGAAGAAGAAGCTTTCAGCAGCAATGGCTCTATCTTTCCACATGTACGGTCCGGCGAAAACTGCGTTAATTGCAGATGAACTCAAGGATATTGGGTTCCGTTACGCTACCAAATCAGGTTTGAGTATTGGGATGTCAGACTTTAGAGACATCGTCGGCTTGTCTGACATTATTGATGCTGCAGAACAAAAGTCAGCTGACATTAGTGAGCAGTATGAACAAGGTTTCATTACAGACGACGAACGTTATAGGTTGACGGTAGAAAACTGGACAGACACTGATGGTGTCGTTCAATCAACACTCGCTGAGCAATTCACAAGTGAGGATAGTTCAATGGCTATCGCAGTTGTGTCTGGTGCTCGTGGTAATATCGGTCAGGTTAAGACGGCTGTTGGTATGCTTGGACCAGTAGTAGATGCAACCGGTCGAACTATCGAGCTACCTGTAAAATCTAACTATAAAGTTGGTTTTAGCCCACTAGAGTACTTTACCTCTACCCGTGGTGCTCGTAAGGGTATGATTGATACAGCTCTTAAGACAGCTGACTCAGGTTACCTAACTCGTCGATTAGTAGATGTCTCTCAAGATGTATTTACTATAGAAGGTACAGATAGCGAAGACCCAGGATTTGTCATGTACCGTTCAGACGCTGAAACAATTGGTGTATCGTATGGCTACCGACTCGAAGGACGTTTTGCTGCAGAAGCAGTCAAGGGTCACGTCAAGCGTGGTGAACTATTTACAAAAGAAATTGCTGAAGCAATTGACGCTGATACTTCAATCGATGGCGTGAAGATCATGTCAGTACTTAGTGCGACATCTGTACATGGTGTACCACGAAAATCTTATGGTATTGATCCTGCTACGGGTAGCCTAATTGAAGATCATCACCCGGTTGGTGTTATTGCAGCCCAAAGTATTGGTGAACCTGGTACACAGTTGACGCTACGAACCTTCCACTCTGGTGGATCAGCCGCTGCAGACGACATTACACAAGGTCTTCCTCGTGTAGAAGAGTTATTCGAAGTACGCACACCAAAGGGGCAGGCGTTCTTGTCTGACCTTGCAGGTACTGTTTCTGTTTGGGAAGAAGGTAACCACTATGTCGTACAAGTTGCAGCCACAGATAAAGATGCTGTTGAGCTAAAAATCGAAGACCGTAAAGTCCAAGTTGCGACAGGCACAGACGTTGCAATTGGAGACGTCATTGCAGCAAACGATGACGGTGGAAACCCAATAATCTCACCTATTGCCGGTAAAGCAGAAGTTGCGAAAAAGACAGTAGTCATTACACCAAACGAAGACAGTGTTGTTCGGTATGAAATACCTGGCTTCAAGCAGATGCTCGTAAAAGATGGTGACCGAGTTGTTGCTGGCCAAAGGCTCACAAACGGTTCAATTAACCTCCATGAACTTATGCGATTGCAAGGTGTTGAATCAACGCAGCGCTACATCATGAACGACATCCTTCGTATTTTTGCTTCACAAGGACAAAATATCGCCGACAAGCACTTAGAGATTATCGTCAGACAGCTCTTTAGTCGCGTGCAGATTGAAGAAGCTGGCGACACTGAGTTTGTAACTGGTGACGTTGTGAGCAAGCTTGCGGTTGTAGAAGCTAACGAAGCGCTTGCAAAAGCGAACAAGCAACCTGCAAAATTCACACAATTACTGCTTGGTATCACCAAGGCTTCATTAAGTACCGATTCATTCTTGAGCGCAGCCAGCTTCCAAGATACAACTCGAGTACTTATTGCGGCTGCAACCAGCGGTAAAATTGACAAGCTCTATGGTTTGAAAGAAAACGTTATCTTAGGTCGTCGAATTCCTGTCGGAACCGGCTACAACGCAAACAAGGGTATTGCCGAAGACGCACCTGAAGTTGCAGAACTAAGATAATTCTGTTACGATAAATTTACAAATTATAAGTAATCCGAGCGGCTGGTCATGGCAGACTGGCAGTTGCGGTAGATTACAGGAGTCATAATGCCAACAATTAGTCAGTTAGTGCGCAAAGGACGCGTGAACAAGACCCAAAAGTCTAAGTCACCGCATTTGCACAAGGTTGTAAACAACCTCAAAACAACAAACTATGAGAAACCAGCGCCGTTTAAGCGTGGGGTTTGTATCAAAGTTACTACTAAAACACCGAAAAAGCCTAACTCTGCACTCCGTAAAGTTGCACGTGTTCGCTTGAACAACGGTCACGAAGTATGGGCGTACATTGGTGGCGAGGGTCACAACCTGCAAGAACACGCGGTGGTGATGATCCGTGGTGGACGCGTGAAAGACCTTCCAGGTGTGCGTTACCACATTGTTCGTGGCGCACTTGACCTTCAAGGTGTACAGAACCGAAAGCAAGGCCGTTCTAAGTACGGTACCAAGAAGGAGACTAAGTAATGCCGCGCAAAGTAACCAAATCCTTAGTTCGACCAATTCAGCCAGATCGCCAGTACAATAACGTTATGGTGCAAAAGCTTATCAACCGTGTGATGCTAAATGGTAAGAAACAGCTTGCAGAGCGACTTGTATACAGCGGTATGCAGAAGGCTGCAGATAAACTGAAAGTCCAGAACCCTCTCGAAGTATTCGAGCAAGCACTTGCAAACGTAAAGCCACACATGGAGACTCGTTCTCGCCGTGTTGGTGGCGCAAACTATCAGATTCCTTTTGAAGTAAAAGGCCAACGTCAAAATCACTTAACACTTATGTGGTTTGTAGCTGCCGCTCGTTCACGAAAAGGCATGAGCATGGAAGACCGGCTAGCACTAGAGCTCGTAGATGCCTACAACAGCACTGGCTCAGCAGTCAAGAAGCGTGAAGACACACACAAGATGGCAGAGGCTAACCGAGCCTTCGCTCACTTCGCAAGGTACTAATTTTATGACTGTATGTCCAAGCTCAAAAGAACTAAAGGACGTCGGTCTAGATGAATTTTTTGCAAACCCGAACGAATTTGAATTTGTGACAAGTGAGCCAGTCTTGCAAAAGTTACTCAAAGTAGCAGCTGCTTGTGGATCATGTGCAGTAAGGGGTGGTCCGGAATGCAGTAATGCAGAGGAAATACTTTTTGCATCAATGTCAAGAGAAGATATTACGCAAGGAGAAGATTACAAACGGTTTGACGAGGCTTACATGGACGGTAAGTTTACATATATTATTAGTGAGTTCTGATTAAACAATAAGGATACATATGGCAGAGAAGAAAATGGCAATGGAAAAGATCAGAAACCTCGGTATTATCGCGCACATTGACGCCGGTAAAACGACAACGACTGAGGGTATTCTGTACCGCACAGGTTTAAACCACAAGATTGGTGCTGTTCACGACGGCGAAACAACAACTGACTGGATGGCACAAGAGCGCGAGCGCGGTATTACCATTGTTGCAGCTTCTGTCACGTGTTTTTGGAATGATCACCAGGTTAACATCATTGATACACCTGGTCACATTGACTTCACCGTAGAGGTTGAGCGTTCACTTCGTGTGCTAGATGGTGCATGTGTTGTATTTGACGGTAAGATGGGTGTTGAGTCACAGTCAGAGACTGTATGGCGCCAGGCCGACAAGTACGGCGTGCCTCGTATCTGCTTTATTAACAAAATCAACCAAACTGGTGGTGATTTCTACAAATCCCTCGATACTATTCACAACCGTTTGAGTAAGCGGGCATTTCCTGTTCACTTGCCAATTGGATTTGAGCAGAGTATCAACGGTATCATCGACCTCGTAAACATGAAGGCTTACACCTATAAGGACTTTACAGACAAAGAACTTGTAGAAGGCGAAATCCCAGAAGACATGCTTGAAAAAGCTAAGCGATACCGTAGTTTATTGATTGAAAACGCTGTAGCTGAAGACGAAGCAATCCTAGAGAAGTATTTCGAGGTTGGTGAAGAAGGCTTATCTGAAGACGAAGTCAAGCAAGCTATTCGTACAGCTGTACTGTCTGGTAAGTTCTTTGCAGTCACCGGTGGTGACGGTCGTGGTGTGATTGTCGAGAAAGTTCTCGACATGGTGAATGATTATTTGCCAAGCCCACTAGACCGTGGATCTGCTTGGGGTACACACCCGAAAACTGGTGACAAAATTGAACGCCACCCTAATGAAACAGACCCATTTGCGGCGCTTGCATTTAAGATCACAACTGACCCATTTGTTGGTAAGCTTGCTTACTTCCGTGTGTATTCTGGTAAAGTTACCGCTGGTTCATACATTTTTAACAGTTCTACCGGTGAAAAAGAGCGTGTAGGACGTATCGTACGATTGCAAGCTGACAAGCGCGCAGAAGTTACAGAGGTTGGTGCTGGTGATATTGCGGCTATCGTAGGCCTCAAGAGCACTACAACTGGTAACACATTGTGTGATTCAACTGACCAAATAATCCTAGAGAGCATTACGTTTCCAGATCCTCCTGTTTCTATTGCGATCGAGCCGAAGACGAAGTCTGACCAAGAAAAGATGTCCATCGCTCTCCAGAGACTTGCAGAAGAAGACCCAACATTCCGTGTTCGTGTAGACGACGAAACTGGGCAGACAGTAATATCTGGTATGGGTGAGCTACACCTCGAAATCCTTGTCGATCGTATGAAGCGAGAGTTTAATGTTGAAGCAAACATTGGCGCACCGCAAGTTGCATACCGCGAAACTATTCGTAAAGAAAACGTTGAGGGTGAAGGTAAGTTCATTAAGCAATCTGGTGGACGTGGTCAGTTCGGTCACGTATGGCTTCGACTTAGTCCAAATGAGTCAGGAAAAGGCTTTGAGTTCATTAACTCTATTAAAGGTGGAGTTGTACCATCTGAATACATTAAGCCTGTTGAAGAAGGTATCAAGGAAGCTATGAACAATGGTGTTGTAGCAGGTTACCCGGTTGTAGACGTGAAAGCTGAGCTCTACGACGGTAGCTACCACGACGTTGACTCAAACGAAATGGCATTTAAGATTGCTGGAAGCATGGGCTTCCAAACAGCAGCCAAGATGGCTAACCCAGTTCTGTTAGAGCCAGTCATGAAAGTAGTTGTAGTAACTCCGGAAGAATTCATGGGTGACACAATTGGTGACCTCAACTCAAAGCGTGGGCGCATTGAATCTATGGAAGACCTTACGCAAGGTATCAAGGAAATTACCGCCTTCGTGCCGTTAGGTGAAATGTTCGGCTACACTACGAACCTACGTAGCATGACCCAAGGTCGCGCAAACTCAAGCATGGAACTCGATCACTACGCCGATGTTCCTGGTCACGTTGCAGAAGCAATTGCTGCAAAAACTAACAAATAGTAAAAAAAATCGCTGCACTATCAGTCACCACTGCTCTTGGGCTTGGTGGCTGTAGCACTCCAAGCACACCATAATATGTTATTATGCGCGAACAGTAATAATACTTACAGAGTTGTAGGCGTTATTGTTGTTATGTTAGGAGTATGCATAGCTTAGATGTGTCGCCACTTTGTGAAGACTGTAATCCTCAAGAAATTATTGAGAGAGAAATTGTTCGTGAGATTGAACGTGCAGTGGCGTCTGGTATTGGAGCCGGAAGGGTGGCATTATTTGGCTACTGCTCGGGGAGAACCCGCTCACCAGAAGACACGCTACCTTCATGCAATTTAGTATGTAGCGCAGAAGTGTTTATTGGTGAGCAGCTTCATAAAGCTGCCATCGACCTTAGACCCTTAAAGGGACCTGGTATTCCTCCGTCCGAAGAATCAATCTCAAGAGCGCGCTAAGTATCTTTACAATCTTCTTACGATCTTCTATACTACTCTAGTATCTCGTGTGAGTTACATATTGCTCATGCAAAATTAATATAAGTTTTAGGAGTTTCCCTTATGGCAGACCAATTTGACAGAAGCAAACCGCACGTTAACGTCGGTACAATGGGTCACGTTGACCACGGTAAGACTAGTTTAACTGCAGCTATTACAATGACACTTGCGAAGCGACTTCCAAGTTCTGTAAACAAAGCTGTTAACTACGACCAGATCGACAACGCACCAGAAGAAAAGGCACGTGGTATTACCATTGCGACTTCTCACCAAGAGTATGAATCAGAAGCACGTCACTACGCACACGTTGACATGCCAGGTCACGCCGACTACGTGAAGAACATGATTACTGGTGCTGCTCAAATTGACGGCGCTGTTCTTGTTGTTTCTGCTGCTGACGGTCCTATGCCTCAAACTCGTGAGCACGTGCTGCTTGCTCGACAAGTTGGTGTGCCATCTATCCTCGTTTTCATGAACAAGATGGACCTCGCAGATCCAGAGCTCGTAGAGCTTGTTGAAATGGATATCCGTGAACTACTTGCGAAATACGAGTTTGACGAAAACTGTCCTATCGTTAAGGGTTCTGCTACAAAAGCTATTGAAGGCGACGAAGCAAACATGGACGCAATTATGGAACTCGTAAAAGCAATGGACGACTATGTTCCAGAGCCAAAGCGTGATCTAGACAAGCCATTCCTTATGCCTATCGAAGACGTTTTCTCAATCAAGGGTCGCGGTACAGTTGCAACTGGTCGTATCGAACTTGGAATTGTAAAAGTAAACGAAGAAGTTGAAATCGTTGGTGTTCGTGACACACGTAAAGTTGTTGTAACTGGTGTTGAAATGTTCAAGAAGAATCTTGATCAAGGTCAAGCTGGTGACAACGTTGGTGTACTACTACGTGGTATTGAGCGTGATGACATCGAACGTGGTCAAGTTTTATCGAAGCCTGGTTCGATCACACCACACACTGAATTCGATGCAGAGGTTTATATCCTTAGCAAAGAAGAAGGTGGACGACACACGCCATTCTTCAAGGGTTACAAGCCTCAGTTTTACTTCCGTACAACTGATGTAACCGGAGAAGTTGAGCTTCCTGCAGATAAAGAAATGGTTATGCCTGGTGATACTGTCACATTTAAGGTAAAGCTACTTGCTCCAATTGCTATGGAACAAGGTCTTCGCTTCGCTATTCGTGAAGGTGGACGAACTGTTGGTGCTGGTGTTGTAACTAAAATCAGTAAATAGTATTCATACTATTCAAAAAAGCCCCACTCATAGGGGCTTTTTTGCTCTTTAATTAAAGTAATTTTAAAGCAAGTTGTAAAGATAGAAAGATAATTCATGATCCGAAAACCAATTGAATTAACTGGAAGAGTTGTCGAGCAAATCGGCAATTTGTTTCTAGAGTTTGGTAAAGAAATAGAGATCGCACCACGCTCATATGTTGAAAGAAGCCGCTTCACTTCACTTGGTGAGGGTATCCATGTAGTTTCAAATACAATCCTGCGTCTCTCGGGTGTAGAGATGACGCCATCTTCTGAAGAATAAGATACATTTATGGCGCTACAAACGTTTGAATAATTGGTAGTAATACGTCGTTATTGCTCTCGAAGTTGGTTACCATGTTAAAGTGATCAAAGTCTTTTATTTCTTGTAACGTCACACGGTCTTTGCTGGGGAGATGCTCGACCATAATGATGAGTGTAACCTCCACAGTCGTAGCTTAGTAAAATACTTTATAAAAGTTAGCTAATATTGTAGAATATAAGAGTAAAACTAATTGCAATGATTAAAAGTCACTCTGATCTTCTATTTTGATTCAGTTTGATGTTACATTGCCGTGGCGAGTGGCACGTAAAATGCTCGAGAAGGTTATCACTATGGCTGAAGCCAAGAAAACTACCAAACCAGCAGCTAAGAAAACGGACGCACCTGCGAAGCAGCGTATTCGGATACGATTAAAAGCGTATGATCACAAAGTGATCGATCAGTCCGCAAAGCAAATTGTTGACACCGCACTACGTACCGGTGCTACTATTGCAGGGCCTATCCCATTACCGACTAAGAAAACTGTATACACAGTCGTGAAGAGTCCGCACGTTTATAAAAAGGGACGTGAACAGTTTGAGATGCGTGTTCACAAGCGTCTTATAGATGTGCTCGAACCAACTCCTAAGACTATTGATAGCCTTATGAACCTGAGCCTCCCTGCCGGCTGTGACGCCGAAATCAAAATGTAACCATACTGTTACTATCAAAACAACTCCTGACTTCCTTGGGAGTTGTTTTAGTTTGAGACCTATACATTACGTAGATCTTTACTTTAAATAGCAATACAAATTAGAATAATATGCATGGACGCGATTACTAATAAAAAAGAAGTCGAATGTAGCTTGGGGTGCAGTGAGCTTTCCACTGAATTAACCAACAAGATTTTAGCGATTGAAGACGGAAGTAGGGACCCCACCCCAGAGCTGCTGGAGAACATAGAGGCAACGGGTATCAGGCTGCGATGTTGGCGAAACTTGGGGTGCGCAGCAATTCTTCAAGAACCGTAGATTATTCGATTACTGCTGGAGTAAGGGTGCTATTAATATCACCTGTTGAGTGAATAAGATGTACGTCTCCTTGTGGAGCATTCTCGGCTGATACTACATGAGTCGCTGACCATAAAACAGCTCCCGCTAAAACAACAGCTCCTACGGCTTTACCTATTTCATTAAAAGGTAATAAGCTATTAAATTTCTTTCCTCTGTACCATGATTGATCGGGTGGTGGCATAGGAACGCCATTTTTTATTATAAAATTCTCGGGAACTTCTACAAATACTCCTGGAGCAGCTTCAACAAGCCTTGGTGCTTCAATATTTTTCATTTTTTTAACTCATAACTATTTTATTAACAATTATTCATATCTTATCAGATGAAAGCATAATCGTCAAGACGTAAAATCTATGCTTTAATGTATGTATGCCTACAAAAAGAAAAAATACGAAAACAAAAAAGCAATCTGATGGAACATTTTTCCTAAAATTAACGTTATATCTAATGGTTGGATCGCAGTGGGTTTGGTTTGTCGACACGAGCACCGGACTTGGCACATTCTTTCCGCTCCCTATAGGGCTGCTAGCTGGCCTTGCGTTTGCATCTCATGAGCACTTCCAAACAGATAAAAAGATTGAATACGCTGTACTGCTTATAGCGATGTTTGTCGGGTTCTGGACCCGTATAGGCATTTTTATTCAGGTATAGAAGAGTTAAGGTGAAATAACTCACATCATAAACTCCTTATGCACCATATTATGATTGCAATAACATAAGGAGATAGAGATATGGTAGATGAAATTCGTGAAGTAAGAGAAGAACGGCCGAGAGAGACAGTCGTTGTAGAACGAAACAGTAATAGTGGACTTGGTGCAGTTGTTGGCGCAGTTTTACTCGTGCTGTTTCTGCTATTTGTATTCTTTGTATGGAGACCCTTTTCTGGAAACGGTGCAACTGACATAGATGTCAATGTACCAACACCGAATGTAAATGTGACGCCTTCTGAAGGTACTGGCGAATCGGCTGCACCACAGCAAGGCAGCCCAGACACGACGCAGTAAGCTCTACAGTACATGTAGAATTTGCAACATATTGACAGGTGTTCATTTTTTTGGTATTCTCTATTGGTATATAAACGTTCCTGACTTGGTGAGCGTGGTAGGTCACATCTGCTTAAACAGAGGTGAAACCATCATGTCGCCAAGAATTTTTATGTAAATTTACATTTACATACCAATTACAGGGTTAACCAAGA
This sequence comes from Saccharimonadales bacterium (SeqCode), assembly GCA_041744275.1. Taxonomy (GTDB): domain Bacteria; phylum Patescibacteriota; class Saccharimonadia; order Saccharimonadales; family JBGTLD01; genus JBGTLD01. The sequence goes on from JBGTLD010000035.1 coordinate 15,515, forward strand.
AGGGTTACTATGAAAGCCTTAATCACGCGAAAGGTCGGTATGACCAGCACTATTGCAGACGATGGTGTTGTTCAGGCTGTTACCTTGCTTTCCGCTAGTCCTTGCGTTATAACGCAGGTGAAGACCACTGATACTGATGGCTATAGCGCTGTTCAGATCGGTACAGAGACTGCCAAGAATATGGGTAAGTCACAAGCTGGGCACTTTAAGCCAGCAAATGCACAACCAAAAATAGTACGTGAAATTCGCGTTACTGAAATAGAAGAAGGAATCAAAGTCGGCGAGACAATCAACGCCGACGTTTTTGAGTCTGGGGATATGGTTGACGTTCAGGGTATTAGTAAAGGTAAGGGTTGGGCTGGTACTATCAAGCGTCACAACTTCCACCGGCAGCGTGCAACGCACGGTGGCAAAGGTAACACCCGTAAAGTTGGTTCAATTGGTTCAATGTACCCTCAGAAGATTTTTAAAGGTAAAAAGATGGCTGGACAAATGGGTTACGAGCAGGTTACTGTTCGGAACCTTAAGGTTGCCTTCGTAGATATGGAACTTGGAATCATTGGTGTTGCTGGTGCGGTCCCTGGACCAAGAAAAGGAATCGTGATGATTCGGGGGACGAAATAATGGCAATTACAACATATACAAAATCAGGAACGAAAGCTACGACAGCTGCAAAGCTCGATAAGACAGTGTTTGGTGTAACGCCAAATAATCACGATCTTCTCAAGCAAGCGTATGTAACCTACCTCTCAAATGGCCGTAGCAACAACGCTGTTGTGAAAACCCGAGGACTCGTAAGTGGTGGTGGACGAAAACCATGGAAGCAGAAGGGTACTGGACGAGCACGTTTTGGTTCTTCACGTAACCCTATTTGGCGCGGTGGTGGTATTGTATTCGGCCCAACTGGTGAAGAAAACTACACAAAAAAGATGACGACTAAGTCAAGACGACTTGCGATTCGCCAAGCGTTGAGTATTGCTGCTGATGAAAACAAAATCATTGTACTTGAAGCGTTTGCTCCAAAAGATGGTAAGACGTCTGAAGCCGCAAAACTGTTACATAAAATTGGCGCAAACAAGAACATTCTACTTGTTGTTGAAAACAAAACCGCTGAAGTTGTTCGTGCAACTACAAACATTCAAAATGTTATCGTTTCTCAGGCAACGTATGTAAATACATACGATGTTATAAACGCTGACACAATTATAGTCACTTCAGAGGCACTTAATCTGATTCACGAATGGCTCGGAGGAGACAAGTAATGAGTAAAACTATGGTTCTCAAACCACGCGTTAGCGAAAAAGCATACGCCCAGAGTCAAGAAAAGAATGTCTATGTGTTTGTTGTTCCAACGGATGCGAACCGTACGATGATTGCAGATGCAGTTGCCGTTCAGTTTGACGTAACTGTCACTGACGTTAATGTTATGAATGTCAAAGGTAAGGTCAAGCGCTCTGTTCGTAAAGGCGGACGCCAAACATTTGGTAAACGCGTTGATATTAAGAAAGCGTATGTAACACTACAGCAAGGTGACGCCATTCCTGTCTTTGCACAAGAGCAAGAAGCTGAAGCCGAAGCGGCTAAAGCAGACAAGAAAGGTAAGAAATAATGGCAATTACAGTCTATAAACCAACGACTCCAGGGCGCCGTGGCATGACGAGTCAAGATTTGACGACTATCACTACTAAGAAGCCGTTGAAATCATTGACAGTCATTAAGAAGAAGCACTCTGGTCGTAACAACCAGGGTCGTATTACAACACGTCACCGTGGTGGCGGTACTCGGATGTACTACCGTAAGATTAACTTCAATCTTCCTGCCGGAACAGAAGCTGTCGTAGAACACATCGAGTATGACCCAAACCGAAGTGCGCACATTGCACGTATTAAAGACTCTACACAGACATATCACTACGTGCTTGCACCTAACGGCACGAAAGTTGGTGATAAGATCTCGAGTGGAGAAGAAGTTGCGATTGAAACTGGTAACCGTCTTGCACTCAAGAACATCCCCGTTGGTAGTATTATCCACGGTATTGAACTTCAGCCAGGCCGTGGTGCACAGATCGTGCGTTCAGCAGGAACAAGTGCTCAGCTCATGGCTAAAGACGGTGACTACGCTCAGGTTAAGTTACCATCTGGTGAAGTTCGTATGATTCACATTGAATGTACTGCGAGTATAGGTGTGATTGGAAACGTGCAACACCAAAACATCAAGATCGGTAAAGCCGGTCGAAACCGCCACAAAGGTCGTCGACCGTCTGTTCGTGGAGTTGTCATGAACGCAGCTGATCACCCACACGGTGGTGGTGACGGTGGTCGTCATGGTATTGGTAAAGACCCACGTACACCATGGGGTCAAAAGACACTTGGATTTAAGACACGTAGTCGCAAGAAAGATAATAAGCATATCGTGCGCAGTCGCCACGCTGGGAAGAGGAAGTAAACGATGAGTAGATCACTAAAAAAAGGTCCGTTTATCGATCCAAAGCTTGCTAAGAAAATTGCAGCACTCGGAAACGAAGACCGCACAATTATTAAAACATGGGCTCGCAGTAGTACGATCAGTCCTGATTTTGTCGGAAAGACAGTTGCTGTACACAATGGAAAAGTACACGTACCAGTATATGTAACTGAAAACATGGTTGGACACAAGCTTGGTGAATTTAGCCCAACTCGAAAATTCCGCAAACATGGCGGTAAGCTCGCGAAAGGTAAGAAGTAATGCCAGTAACTGCGAAAGCTATGAGTGTTAGTATGAGCCCACGCAAGGTTGGGATTATTGCCAGTCTAGTACGCGGCCGAACGGTTGCTGATGCAATCACAATTCTTGAGCATGCTCCAAGACGTGCTGCATTACCAGTCAAGAAAGTTATCGAAAGTGCTCGTGCTAATGCCGACCACAATCATAACTACAAAGCCGAAACTCTACGTATTACCTCAATTTCTGTCACACCAGGCCCAAGACTCAAACGATATCGACCAGCTTCTCATGGACGTGCATTACCATTCCAAAAGAAAACATCACACATTCATGTGGTTGTTGATGGTGAAGTGCGCGCACCTAAGAAGCCAGCTGCAACTAAAACAGTTAAGAAGGAGGCAAAGTAATGGGCCAAAAAGTAAACCCAATTAGTATGCGCCTTCAAGTCAACAAAGATTGGCGCAGCAAATGGTTCGCAAATAAGCGAGATTATGCAGCACTTCTCAAGCAAGACTTGCAAGTGCGTAAAATGATCGAGACAAAGCTCGGTTCACGTGCAGCTATTAATAAAGTTGACATTGAACGATCGCCAAACCTCGTATCCGTCACTATCAGTACTGCAAAAGCTGGTGTGGTGATTGGTCGCGGTGGCGCTGGCGCTCAAGAGCTAAAGGCTGAGATTGAAAAAGTATTTGAGATTCCAGCTCGTGTAAATATTGAAGAGCTTAAAAAGCCTGAACTTTACGCGAAACTTGTTGCTGAAAACATTGCACACCAAATTGAACGTCGTATTGCATTCCGGCGTGCAACCAAATCTGCTGCGGCAGCTACTATGCGTGCTGGTGCAAAAGGTATTCGTATTGAGGTCGCTGGTCGACTTGGCGGTGCAGAAATGTCACGTAGGGAAAAAACGGTAGAAGGCTCTGTGCCACTACACACACTTCGTGCAAACATTGACTACCACCACGCTCGAGCACAGTACCCTGGCTCAGGTATTATTGGTGTCAAAGTTTGGATCTACAAAGGGGAGGTAAGCTAGTATGTTATTACCAAACCGAATGAAGCATCGAAAGATGTTCAAGGGTAAAACCCGTGGTCCAGCCACGAGTGGGAACTACATTGCTCATGGTGATTTTGCGCTGCAAAGCCAAGGTCACGAACGCATTACAAGCCGTCAGATCGAATCTGCTCGTCAGGCAATGACTCGTTACATTAAGCGTGGTGGAAAAATCTGGATACGAATATTCCCACACTTGCCAGTAAGCCGAAAAGCGCTTGGTACCAAGATGGGTAGTGGTAAAGGTAGTCCAGAATTTTTTGTCGCACGAGTAAAACCTGGAACTGTGTTGTTTGAAATGCAAGGTGTTACAGAAGAAGTTGCTCGAGAAGCTATGAGACTTGCCGCACACAAGCTGCCTGTTAAGACTAAATTCATTGTGAAGGAGGACGCGTAATGAAAATCGCTGAAATCCGTAAGTTATCTACTACTGAACTTGCTACCGAAAGTACAAAACTCCGTGAAGAGATTGCAGAATTACGCCGTCGAACTCACATGGGCGAGGTACAGAATGTCCGAATTATTAGAAATAAGCGTAAAGATCTAGCTCGTATGCTGACTATCCTCAGCGAACAGCTGACGAAGGAGACTGCATAATGGCACGAACATTACAGGGCGTGGTTTCGTCTGATAAAGGCGACAAGACAATTGTCGTTACTGTCTCTACACGAAAGACTCACCCACTCTATAAAAAGCAATACACCGAGAGCAAGAAATTTATGGCTCACGATGAGAAGAACGACGCTCATGTTGGCGATAAGGTCGTTATCATTGAGACGACACCTATAAGTAAGCGCAAGCGATTTACATTAAGTAAAGTTGTTGAGCGTGCAGCGATTCGTCACATTGAAGCAAGCGAGGAAGCGGCTGTATGATCCAACAAGAATCTCGATTAAATGTTTGTGACAATTCAGGGGCAAAGGAAATACTTTGCATCCGAGTACTTGGTGGTACACGAAAACGCTACGCTCGTGTTGGAGATACAATTGTTGCAACTGTAAAGGAAGCAAGTCCAACCGGAACAGTGAAGAAGAAGTCAGTTATACGTGCAGTTGTCGTTCGAACTAAGAATGAGATCCGCCGCAAAGACGGTTCAACTATTAAGTTCGACGACAATGCAGCGGTCGTTATTGGCGAAGACAAGAACCCGAAAGCAACACGTATTTTTGGTCCAGTTCCAAGAGAGCTGCGCGAACTTGGCTATAGTAAAATTATTAGCCTTGCACCGGAGGTACTCTAATGAGCACAACACCATACAAAATTAGACTTAAAAAGGGCGACACAGTTATTGTGCGTGCTGGTAAGTATAAAGGCCAATCTGGCAAGATTACTGCAACACACCCAATGGACAATACTGTTACCGTTGAAGGTATCAATATTGTGAAGAAGCACATGAAGCCAAACAAAGACCACCCACAGGGTGCAATTGTAGAGCTTACAAAGCCAATTGCTGTTGGAAAAGTGGGCATTGCAGAACCAACTTCAAACAAACCGTCGCGTATTGGTTACACAACCGATGCTAAGGGTAACAAAATAAGAGTCTTCAAGAAGACCGGAAAGGAGATCAAGTAATGGCTACTACCACTAAAACCAAAGCGAAAGCTACAAAGTCAGTATCTTCTACCGGGCCTCGCTTGAAGAACTTATACGTTAATCAGTACACCGCTGAACTTCAAAAAGAACTTGAGCTTGGTAACGTCAACGAAGTTCCAAAGCTCGAAAAGATTGTCGTGAACATTGGTCTTGGCCGAGCAAAGGACGATAAGAAAGTTATTGAAGTTGCAACAAATACACTTCGTAAGATCACCGGTCAACAACCTGTTGAGACTATTGCTCGTATGTCTATTGCAAACTTTAAGCTCCGTGAAGGTAACAAAATAGGTATCAAGGTTACATTACGCGGTGATCGCATGTATGAGTTCATGGATCGATTAATCAATATTGTTATGCCAAGACTACGTGACTTCCATGGAGTGAAAGCAAAAGCTTTTGATAAGTCTGGTAACTACAGCATTGGTCTTACGGATCAATCAGTATTCCCAGAACTAACATTCGAAGAAACGACAACGACGCACGGCTTACAAGCAGTTTTCGTTGTGAAGTGCAAAGAACAAGCACACTCAAGGGCACTATTAGAAAAATTCGGCATGCCGTTTCAGAAGAAGGAGTCTAGATAATGGCTAAGAAATCACTTATCGCAAGAGACGAAAAGCGCAAGAAGATGATCAAGCAGTACGCTGCAAAGCGTGCTGAGCTGAAAGAGCTCGGCGACCGCGAAGGATTACACAAGTTGCCACGTAACTCAAGCCCAACTCGTTGGAAAAACCGATGCGTACAGACTGGTAGACCACGTGCATATATGCGTCAGTTCGGTCTATCACGTATCACATTCCGCGAACATGCAAGCAAGGGTGAAATCCCTGGCGTAACGAAATCAAGCTGGTAAAGGAAAGGATAATACTATGTCTACAACAACAACTGACCCAGTAGCAGATATGCTTTCCCGAATCAGGAACGCTATCGCAGTACGTAAAAACGAGATAACGCTACCTCATTCTAAGATGAAAGAGTCCGTGGCAAACATTCTCAAAGAAAATCGCTTTTTAGAGAGCGTGTATGTAGAAGATGCTCCTGTAGGAAAAAGTCTTCGTATTGTTATCTTCCCTGAGGACGCAAATGCACGAATTACCGAGATTAAGCGTATGAGCACCCCTGGTCGTCGTATGTACTCAAACTCAGATAAGATTCCCCGTGTTATGCGCGGTAGAGGACTTGTCGTGGTGAGTACAAGTAAAGGCATGATGACTGGTGACGATGCACGCAAAGCTGGCATCGGCGGCGAATTAATTTGTAAGGTTTATTAGTAAAGGAATAATATGAGTCGTATAGGAAAACTACCGATCGAAATACCATCCGGTGTGACAATCACTGTCGACGATAACGCTGTAGTGGTGAATGGCCCGAAGGGTTCATTGAGCCAATTTACCATGCCAGGCGTCACCGTTGAGAGCAAAGATAACACCGTAACGGTGACACGTTTAAATGACGAGCCTAAGAATCGTGCAAAGCATGGTCTTATGCGCGCACTCATTAATAATATGGTTGTGGGTGTGAGTAAGGGATTTGAAAAGAAACTTGAAATCAACGGTGTTGGTTTTAGGGTTGCTTTAGCTGGAAATGGCCTAAAGCTCAACCTTGGATTCTCGCACGAGATTAATTACGCCCTTCCACAAGGCGTCACTGCTGTTGTTGAACAGAACGTGATAACTATTAGTGGTATTAGCAAACAACAAGTTGGCCAAGTCGCTGCAGAAATCCGCGCACTCAAGAAACCAGAGCCGTACAAAGGCAAAGGTATTAAGTACGTAGGTGAACGTATTATTCGTAAAAGTGGTAAATCAGGAAAGGACAAATAGGGAACCATCATGGATAGACTATCTCAGAAGGTTAATAACCTTGCACGTCGCAAGAACCGTATCCGGAAAGTTGTTATTGGCACCTCAGAGCGTCCTCGCCTGAGCGTCCACGTTAGCAACAAGCACATTAATGCGCAGATTATTGATGATTCAAAACAAGCAACTGTCGTGAGTATTTCAACTGTTGGACAAAAAGCTGCAACAGGAACTATGACAGAGCGCGCTACATGGATTGGTACAGAGGTTGCAAAGAAAGCAAAGACAGCGAAAGTAAAAACTGTCGTATTTGATAGAAACGGTCGACTGTATCACGGTCGAATTAAAGCACTTGCAGATGCTGCTCGTGCAGGCGGATTGGAGTTCTAATTATGGCAGAACAGCAAAGAAGAGAGCGCCGACAACCATCGGTTGCACCAGAAGAAAAGCAGTTCGATGAACGCGTTGTAAACATTGATCGTGTTGCTCGCGTAGTAAAAGGCGGACGAAGATTTAGGTTCAGAGCACTTGTTGTGATTGGTGACCACAAAGGTAAAATTGGTGTTGGTATTGCCAAGGGTGCTGACGTCACAACAGCAGTTGCAAAAGCTGTCGATGTTGCGAAGAAGAACACTGTGGTCATTAGCATCCATAACGATACAATTCCCCACGAAGCAGAAGCAAAAGTAAGTGGTGCGCGTATTATGATCATGCCTGCAGCACCTGGTACTGGGCTTATCGCCGGTGGTGTTGTTCGTACCGTACTTGAAGTCGCCGGCATCAGTAATGCGCTTTCAAAGTCTATCGGTTCTAGCAACAAGATCAATACTGCATATGCGACCTTAGAGGCGCTACAGAGCATCGTTCCTGCAAATAAATGGGTAACACGTCAGAATGCAGCAAAGAAAGCCGCTAAATCGACCAAAAAGTCTGCAGAAAAAGTAGCTGAGGCGACATCATGAAGTTCAACGAATTAAACATAACCGCAAATAAATCTGCACGTCGTGTCGGTCGTGGTATCGCTGCTGGACAAGGTAAAACTGCTGGTCGTGGTACAAAAGGACAGAAGTCTCGCACAGGCTCTAGCCGTAAACCAGGATTCGAAGGTGGTCAGAATCCACTCATGCAGCGTGTACCAAAGCTTCCTGGCTTTACATCAATTCGTCCGAAAGCCGAGAACGTGTACACGGGTCAGCTAGACGCTTTTGCGAACGGAGTAGTGGATAATTTCACGCTTTTTAACGCAAAACTTGTGTCAAATCCTCACACAAAAGTAAAACTTGTCGTGAAGGGCGAAGTTACAAAAAAAGTTACGGTAAACCTTCAGGGTGCAAGTGAAGCAGCCATTGCCGCAGTACAAAAAGCTGGCGGCACATTCACGAAAACCGCACAAGTTAAACGCTTAAAGCGAGATAAAAAAGACAAGTAGCGTAGCGAGCTTGTATTTTGTAAGACCGTTATTGTCATGATAACGGTCTTATCTTTTTACAATACTTTTTATTGGGATTGTCATGGTCGCTCATGTATACTTGATAAAGATTTTATGTTGAAATACTTATAGAGGGGATAGAAGTTACTGTATGAACTGGAAAATTATCTGGAAATCACTGAAAAGCGAAGATATGCGCACGCGTATTTTTGCGGTACTTGGAATGTTACTCGTATTTCGTGTGCTTGCATTTATTCCTATCCCTCTTGCTGATAATGAAACACTGAAACAGTTGCTCGATACACTTTTTAGTGGCACAGATACACCACAACTTCTGAGTTTTATTGATGTATTGTCTGGTGGCGCACTTTCTAACTTCTCTATTATGCTTGTAGGTCTTGGGCCGTACATTAACGCAAGTATTATCATGCAACTTCTTACGAAAGCGCTCCCACGTCTTGAAGAACTGAACAAAGACGGTGAGTTCGGTAGGCGTAAGATCAATCAATACACACGCTTACTCTGTTTACCACTCGCTATTATTCAATCGATTGGTGCTATTTATCTTGTTCGTCAGCAAGCACTACAAGCCACAGGTATTGGAGACATCACCGCAAACACGTCTGCATTGCAATGGGTGCTTATGATTGGTGCACTTACAGGTGGTGCAATGCTACTTATGTGGCTTGGAGAACTTATCACTGAGCAAAACATTGGTAATGGTATTTCACTCTTAATTACCGTCGGTATCGTGAGTACGCTACCAGGCACGATACAGAGTATTTACGGCGCAATCTTTGACGGTTCAAGCCGAGCCGACATACTTGGGTTGAGCGTGCCCATAAACGGCACTCAGGCCTTTTATGGCGCGTTAATTCTGGTTGTTACCGTCATTGTCACGGTATTGATTGTCCGGCTTAATGAAGCGTCACGTCAGCTCACCGTGAACTATGCAAAGCGTGTGCAAGGTAACCGTGCATACGGAGGCGTTACCACCATGCTGCCAGTTAAACTTATCACCGCAGGTGTTATTCCTATCATCTTTGCTGTAGCCTTCTTGAGTGTGCCTAGTTTTGCTGGACAGCTTATGGCGGGTTCAGGAAGTGCACGCCTGCAAGAGATTGGCGCAAACTTGACGATATGGTTCCAAAACCCAAGTCCACAGTCATTTGCTGTCGGCGGCTGGGAGCCATTCATTTACCCTGTCGTTTACTTCTTGCTCGTGTTTGGTTTTACATTCTTCTATACGAGCATCACGTTTAACGCAAAGGAAATTGCTGAAAACTTACAAAAGCAAGGTGGCTTCATAGAGGGAGTTCGTACCGGTCTCAGTACAGAAAAGTATTTATCTAGCGTCGTAACCCGCTTAACACTCTTTGGTGCAACGGCTCTTGGTGCTATAGCACTACTGCCGATTATTGGTCAGATATTCATTAGTGCGAATATTGCTATCGGTGGTACAAGTATATTGATTTTGGTGTCCGTGGCACTTGAAACGCTCCGTAAGATAGAATCAAGAGCTCTTATGATTACGTATGATCAATACGAGCAACCTGATTTCTTCTACGACACCTCTGTTCCTGCGGAAGCCGCTACAGGGGCTCGTCGCTTACGTTTCTTGCCTCGCAAAGGCGATAATAAAAAATCTAAAGATACAGAAAATAAATAACCCTTTACAGAGCGTTGTATATTTTGTATAATTGAAAGCTGTTATATTCTATGGTCAAAAACAAGGAAGTAATCGAGTTAACAGGTGTTGTAATTGAAGCCCTTCCAGGGACTCAATTTCGTGTCGAACTTGAAAATGGCCATAAAATCAT
>JBGTLD010000036.1:0-33445 GCA_041744275.1 Saccharimonadales bacterium (SeqCode)
TATTCTCCCTAAAATTACAGTTGGTGAAGAGCTCGACCTTATTACAATGAAAGCAACTGAGACATTCGCTCGACCTCCCGCACGATACTCAGAAGCAAGCCTGGTAAGAAAACTGGAAGAGTTAGGAATTGGACGCCCGAGTACGTATGCGCCAACAATCTCCACTATTCAGGCGCGTGGCTATGTTGAAAAAGCAGACGTTGAAGGACTCGAGCGAAGCGTGCAAGTCGTGGTACTTAAAGACGGCAAAGTGACTCAAGACAAAGTCGCAGAAGTCTATGGTTCAGACAAAAATAAGATGCTGCCAACGCCTATGGCAGACGTCACGAATGACTTTCTTGTGAAGCATTTTGCATCAGTAGTTGATTATGATTTCACCGCACGGGTAGAGGCAGATTTTGACACGATAGCCGATGGAAAAGCAGAATGGCAAACCATTATTAAGACGTTTTACGATGCGTTTCACCCGCTTATCGAGAATTCAGCGAACATAAGTCGAGAAGATAGTATGCAATCTCGGGTACTTGGTGAAGATCCCAAGTCAGGCAAACCGATAATGGCACGCTATGGACGCTTTGGGCCAATGCTACAGCGCGGCGAGACTGAGTCCGAGGATAAACCCGATTTTGCACCTCTCCCAGAAGGCACAGGACTCATGGAGGTTACATTCGACCAAGCGCTTGAAATGTTTAAGTTGCCTCGTCTTGTTGGCACAACTGAGGATGGTAAGGATATCAAAGCTAACATTGGCCGTTTTGGACCGTACATTCAAGTAGATAAGCTCTACGTATCCATCAAGCCACATGATCCTATGAAGATTACCGAAGAAGAAGCGCGAGAATTTTATGCTGCAAAACTCGAAACCGAGGCAAAAAAGAATATTAACGAATTTGCATCCGGCATAAAGGTATTGAACGGCCAGTATGGTCCATACGTCACAGACGGTAAGAAGAACGTTCGTATCAAGAAAGACGTTGACCCGCACAGCATTACTGAAGAACAAGCCAAAGAAATGATCGAAAAAGCACCTGCCTCAAAGAAACGCCGTATTGTTCGTAAAAAGAAAAAATAATGTTAATTTAAAATTAGAGCTTTTCCACAATTTGGTATCTGAGCAAGTTAGTTTTTTGTAGTATTTTTAGGCCACGTATTACACTAAATAGTCTATTTCGTGCTAAAATATGTATACGCAGACAATTTTATTGACTTATAGCATTATATGTTATAGAATTATTAAAAGTTTCAGAAATAACAGGTAAGGGAAGAGCACATGTCCGACACAAGACCCCAGTTGAACATCGAATCGATAATTAACGACATTCTACAAACAATTGACCGCGAACGAGAACGCGAAATTGTTGCACGCCGCTATGGTCTATTTGATCGCAAGGAAACGTTAGAACAGATTGGTGAACTACTTGGAATCACGAGAGAGCGTGTTCGTCAGTTAGAAAAAGCAGTTGTGTCACGGCTCAAGGCCGTTGCCGATGAAGGTGACTTACCTCATATAGCAGGTGTTGAGTCTGTTCTTAAGTCAGAAATTACATCACTTGGCAACGTTGCTCGCATTACAGAATTAACCGCTAAAGTGTCTCCTACAAGTACCAAAATAGATCAAGCTCGCGTGTCGTTTTTGGCTGCATTGTGCCCGGCACTTATTGTCGTAGATGATAATGACCACTTCCATCACTCAGTTGGTATCAAAGACGTCCATGACGAGAAAACCATAAAAGATCGCGTGAGCAGTATCATAACTGCAATTAAGCACATTGGTGAGCCTACTGATATAGAGCGTATAGCTGAAAAAGCTGGCCACACTGACCATACTCACACAGCTGCGCTTGCAAGTGTCAGCAAGCAACTTGCTACCCTCAACGACCGATGGGGACTTATAAAGTGGCCAATGGTCAACCCGAAGAATATTCGTGATAAAATTTACGTCATTTTGCACGAAACAGGGAAGCACATGCACTTTAACGAAATTGCATCTGCCATCAAAGACAGTGAGTTCAAGCGTAAAGACGTGACAACCCAGGCAATTCACAACGAACTTATTAAAGACAAGCGATTCGTGCTTATTGGTCGCGGTATTTATGCTCTCAAAGAATGGGGCTACGAGAAGGGTACTGTTGCCGATATTATCGTAGAAGTCCTTAAGAAATCAGGTGAACCGCTTCACCGTGACGAAATCGTCAAGCAAGTTCTTAAAAGCCGCAAGGTTAAAGAAACAACTATCCTCTTGAACCTTCAAGGGAAACAGCAGTTTAAGCGCGTCGCCAAAGCTACGTACGCCCTCGCCGAATAAGTACACCCCCCATGAGTAATAGATCACTTGAAGCGCTCTCAGATAGCCTAACAGCATCCACATTAGAAGCTTGGGATCAAAGATATCGTCCACTACATAATTCAGGACAAGATACTGGAGACGGTATTTATTTTGAAATTCAACCATTAGATAGTCTGCAGCCCATTAAAATTAATACACATTACTTTGCTTTTCATAATGATTACCCGAACAATGACTCTGCGCAAGCAATGACAGAGCAGCATGTAGATATGATCGCCCAAGGCCATACGCCCATTTTTTCCATTAAAGATGCGGACGAAGGTTTTGATTCATTACTACTTAAGCCAGAAGACTTGAAAAAAAACTCTCTTATTGGAGGGTACGTTGCTGAAGATATAGAAAGGCTTAGCTCAGAAAGCATTGAAGAAAACATCAGTATAGGTGGTCTTGTACGCGCAAGGCTTATCGTGTACCAAAGTCAGAAGGGTGTTTGGGTAAAATCACCCTACCCAAAGACTATCGATAAACTTTTAGCGGTGTTTGACCTAAAGTGAACGTTTTACGAACATAGTTCGTAAAGTAATGAACAACTACACATGCATAATTCATAAACATATTGTTGTTCGTAAGAACGAAGGTTCATAGATACGGTTGCATAGACGTTTAGTAGGGTAGTCGTAATAACAAACTCATCCATATGTGAATGGGGTAGCAATACATAGTGAACATAGTATATGAAAGTAGATATAGACTAGATGTCGCACAATGTATATTTTACGACTCTTATATCTAAGTTATAGTTGATTACATACACGTTAGAAAGAAGGGGTATAACTAGCTCATATCTAAAATAACGCTATCGACTTACTTTATGTAGTATCGTTGACTGTGTTATGTGCTACTGTTCCATCGTTTCTACAGCCACTCATTATTAATACTACTTTCTATGCATAATGGCTAGTTATCCACAGCAATGTCGTGAAAAGTTTGCTTTTTCACATAAAGTATTTTATAAACTTGCAATCCCCTGTTTTTGTGTATTTACTATGTTTTTTTGACAAATGTAATATTTGTTACTATTATAAGTTTTTTAGAAATATACAGAATTGATTAATAAAAGAACAAATTACGAACATGTAGGGTAGAGTGGGGAGTACCCTTCCTCCCTTTTACATGCAAGAAACTGAACTAGCCCCTATCGATAAAATGCACGTTCAGCAACTCGTACATCTATATACTCGTTTACCTGTGTCCCCTGCCTATTTAACGACTCAGATAAAGCAATGTATGTCCCCACCTGCTGCAAGACATCAAGTTCGCTATTAAACTTAATAAAGTAGTTTGTATCTTGAGCATACACATGTACCTCATTCACTGTAACCGGTAAATCAATTCCTGTAATTACATAGCCCTTACCTGATAATGAGCTATGCAATTGACTTATAAACGCCACGAAGTCACGTGGCAGCAACTGTGCACCCACCGAAGCCTCGAGGCCGGCCTGGTCTTTAACTCTAGGTAGCGTGTCGAGTAATGAGTCTGCCGATATGGTATCGGCCGGGATAAGAGCTCGCCCTTGCGTGTCAACGATAAATGAGCCACCACTGTTCGATTCAAGAATAATTGCAGGGGTAGCCGGTACAATGCTTATAATAGGCCGTCTCCCTATGAGTGGCAGTGACACTACAACATCACTCAACTCAGGAAACTGCTGCTCTAGCTTACTTCCCACCTCATCTGTATTTATCGTAATTTTACTCATATTTACTATTGAACTAGAGAGAATCACTTCTGCAGCGCTCAAATATTCACTGGTAGGTCTCAACACGCCAGTATTTGTAGTCGTATCAAAATCTATACGAGGAGTAGTAGATAGAGTTGTCGTGTACAAACTACTAAGTATAATCGCGATTAACGACATGGTAAGAGGTAGATACTTTAGTGGCGGTAATCGTAGTTTTGTGCGTGTGCTATTATTCTCCAAGTTAGACCGAACAGCATGTCCGGGATTATGCTGGGCACTACGACTTGAATGATACGTGTAGACTTTCGGCTGTTGACCTGATTGTCTGGTGCGGGTAGAATCTTGTTTTGTCTTTTTGTGAAACATGAAAATTACGCTACTTACTTCCGACTTTATGTATGAGCCCTGCAAGTGTTGCGCTGGCGTCCTGAACTGTTATCTCATGTAGTTTTTTTGCAAGTACTATTCTTTCATGAGAGTCATGCAATAACACAATTATTGCATCGTGGAGTATCGTAGGGTCAGTGAGTATTGACTCCTTTAAGACGATTGCAGCTCCTGACTGCTCGAGAACCATACCGTTTTTTGTCTGGTGGCCACCAGTAAGTAATGGATTAGGAATTATGATGCAAGCTTTTGCCTGGACACCAAATTCAGCTATAGTGTTTGCACCAGCTCTTGTTACGATAACATCAGCCGCGCCACTGTACGTATGCATTTTGGAAATAAATTCGCTGGGATGAAGCCTCGAGTGTTTTATACTCTTGTACACCCCAAGCTTACCCTTCCCTACTTGGTGAAACACAACAAGATCTGGGTTTTTTTCAAGTACATCAACAATCCCTGCGGCTATGGCTTCATTTATAACGGACGCACCATTGCTACCGCCTGTTATAAACAGTACTTGCTGATTACTATCAACACCTATTTCAGCCTTATACTTCTGCTTTATTGTGTCGTCTACGTACACGTACTGTTGCCCGACGATTACACCAACATGGCGCACCATGTCTTTCGGATAGCGATAATACTCTGCAGGCATTCCTGTAGCATGCAGCCGCGCCCATCGAGAGACGATACGATTCGCAAGGCCAGGGAGGGCATCGGAGTCATGAGTTATAAACGGCACTTTGAGCACCACACAAGCAAGACCAATAGGAACACCAACAAATCCACCCTTCAGTAATACGACATCTGGCATAATTTTTCGAACAAGTAGTAAGCTTTGAAATAATCCAATAACAAAATAGACCGCATCACGTATATTTAACAGATTGGTTTTTACGTCAAATATCTTTTTGGCAACAGATTCGCCATGATAACGCCGAAACTTACCGGCGAATATAGCACGTGTACTATCGAAAACAGTAACGTCTTTTGTTAAATGTGCAAACCGACTGTTACGCTCACCAACGTATATAATCTGATTCTTAGGGTTCTTCTTTAATTCATGCGCGACGGCTAGCAGTGGCGTAATATGGCCTCCCGACCCGCCTCCTGTTAAGAGTATCTTCATGCTCATTCCCTTCTGAGAGTTCTGTGTTTGCGCCATATGTCGTATATCTTGATACATTAAACACGAGGCCGACTATTGCCGTTACAAAAAGTATACTCGTACCACCATAACTTATAAATGGTAATGTTATGCCCTTCAGCGGTAACAGCCCGAGCATCGCACCCATATTAATAAGTGCCTGGGTACTCAGCCAGGCTAAAACACCCGCAACCAGGAAACGGCTAAATAAATCGGGTGATCTTTCCATAACATTTTTGATTCGAACAAAAAACGCCAAAAATAGCATCACAAGAGACGCTGCGCCTACAAACCCAAACTTTTCTGCAAATATTGCAAAGATCGAGTCGTTGGCTGCTTCTGGTAAATAGCCGTATGCTTGGACACTATGTGCTAATCCCTTCCCAAACATGCCCCCAGAACCTACCGCAATGAGCGCTTGACACGCCTGATAGCCAGTAGATTGACAGTCACGCTCTGGTTGCATGAACGTCATAAATCTGTCACGTCGATACTCACTCGTAGAGATTGCAAGGACTGTGCCGAGCGCAATAATACCTGCGAACATGAGAAGCCGTTTCATTGGGATACCGGCAACAAATGCCATTGCTCCTATCATAGCCACGATCACACCAGTTGAGCCGAGATCACTTTGAAGCCCTGCAACAACAACCCCTACAATAGCAAGGAGTATGAGGAGTGGCTTAAATGTCTTATTGGTGTCTTTGAGTGCTCCCTCTTTCCCTTTCTTCGCAAGAAAGTAGGCAAGCCACATCAGAAGTGCAAATTTTATGACCTCTACGGCCTGCAACGACAGACCACCAAAACGTATCCACCTATGAGCCGGATACTCCGGTGTCACTGGAAGGATGAGCGCAATAATCGTTACAAGAGCCGCTCCAATCCACAATGGCTTTATGAGTGACTTCCAGACGTTCATAGGGACAAAAGCCGTTATACCAAACGTAATGAGGCCGAGCACGACTGCAATCGCCTGCTTGCTGATGAAATAGTTCTCGCTCACGTTTCTTTGAGCTGAAAGACCTGGGCTAATTGAGTACACAACGACAAGTCCAATCACAAGCAAAAGTACGGTCAGAACTACCAAGATATAATCTGGTCGATGCTTACGTTGACTGCTGGTTCTCGAATATCGGTTTGATGCTCTACTAGGAGTAATTGTTCGCATTTAATAGGTTCCCAGCACGTAGGCGATAAGGCCTAAAACTCCGAATACTTGTCCTAAGATCCAAAATCGCATTGTTACTTTTGTTTCTGGCCAACCACTTGCCTCAAAATGATGATGGATTGGCGATGACTTAAACACTTTTTTACCGTTTCTAAGTTTTCGAGATGTACGATTTATAATCACAGAGCCAGTCTCTGCTACATATACCGCGCCAATAATTGGCAGTACATAAATAGTGTTTGTTTGCATTGCGATAATACCGAGCGCAGTCCCAAGAGAAAACGATCCAACATCACCCATGAAGAATCGTGCTGGATAGATATTAAACCACGTATAGCTGAGTAACGCCCCTACAATGGTCAGACAAAAACCGGCAAGGATATACTGACCCTGCAATGCTCCGATAATTGCGTAGGCGGTAAATGAAGAGACAAGCAGCCCGCCAGCAAGTCCGTCGAGACCATCGGTAATATTGACTGCATTCGCCGTCGCAATAACGACAAACCAGAATAGTGATATCACAAACGCTGCGATTGCAATGTTTGCAAATGGCACTGAACCGATAGTCAGACCGCCAAACTCAAATGTTTGCCTTGTAACTTCTGTAAAACCAAGGTTTATGTTGTCTACATCGAGTTTAAAGAAGAACCACCAGCCACCAATAAGCGCAACGACGCTGTGGAGCGCAAATTTAATCTTGGCTCGCATGCCGGCTATGCCACCTATCTTACCGCGTATGTTGATCCAATCATCGACAAAACCAATGACTCCCGATGCAAACATGCCAGCGAGTGGTAACCATGTCTGACTTCTATCAAGGTTAAACAGTATTGTCACAATTGTGACTGTAACAACAAAAATTATTCCTGCCATATTCGGAACGTTTCGCTTGTGTTTTGCCGCATGAAGCTTCTTGTATACTGACGCCTCCCCTCCCGACCAAGCTTCTGTGCGCTGTTTCTTCCACCATTGCCATTTGTAGGCATAGTGCGTGTAGATTGGCGTCAACAACATACTTAGTACAAAACTAAAGAATGCGAGTGATAAAATCCGTACAATTGTGTCTGTTGCTATTGTTATGTTTAAAATATCATTCATGTTAGCTTCCATTATACCTATTTACTGACGAGGTGTTACCCCAAAATTATCTATTAACATATTCGCGAGCTTGCCAAATATTGGTCCGGCAGCTCGAGAGCCGGCAAATCCAGCCACTTTTGGCGTGTCAACACGTACAACAATGATATATTCTGCCTCGTTACCGCCAACAAACCCCATAAACGTTCCGTTGTATCGGTCTTCGTAATATCCACCTTCAGGGTTTGGTACTTGGGCGGTTCCGGTCTTACCACCAATGCCAAACTCTGGTCTTAATGTACTCATACCGTATACTTGGAAATTTTTTTCAAAAGCTGCCTCCATAAGTGATTTAATGTCACTACTTGCCGAAGGACTGATCACTCCCTGTCGTTTAATTTCCGGCAATTTAGCCTGACCGTCAACAGAAGCTACGAGGCTCGGCTTATAGTACGTACCACCATTTACTGCAGACGCGAGCGCTAAACCCATTTGTAATGGAGTTGCAGTCATTCCCTGACCAAATACACTGTTTGCATATTGAATATTCAGGCCAAAGCCATTGATTGGATCAGGAACTGAGCCGGACGCCTCAAAACCCTGTTCTATGCCTGTTGGTTTCCCGAGTTGGTAGCGGTCTGTCATGTATTCGTGCCATTTTAGGCGTGCTTGTTCGTTTATTTCACCACCACCCATCTGCATGAGCAGCCACGTGACACCAGTGTTGAGCGACAGCCTCAGTATATCTTCCATAGATCGCATGCCGACACCACCAACAATTTCCACGTTTTTGACCGTCGCATCACCTATACGGTACGATCCTGGATCGTAGTAGGTCGTATCTCGTGTTACGAGGCCTTGGTCAATGGCAGCCGCCACCGTGAGCGGCTTCATAATCGAACCGATCTCAAGCGGCGAACTTACTGCTGCATTATTGAAAACCATACTGTCTTCAACCAGTGCATACTCACTCGGATTGTATGTAGGAAAATTAGCAAGAGCTTTAATTGCTCCTGTCTTGGCTTCAATTACTAAGGCACTTCCCGTGTCAGCAATTGCTTCCTCGAGTCCAGTTTTCAGAATTTCTTCGAGCTGTTGTTGCATACCTATGTCAATCGTAAGGACCACTTTTTTACCTTGTTCAGGTGCGACAGCTATATTGTCCTTATTTCCAGCAAGTGGCACGCCCTGAGCATCAGTAATCGCTTTTACTTGCCCTGGAGTTCCTGTGAGTACGCTATTTAATGCCTCCTCAATTCCATAGACACCGTTTCCTTCGTCATTTACAAACCCGAGAAGCTGCGCTGCAAGTGAATTTTGAGGATATGTACGATATGTTGCTTCACGAGTACCAACGCCAGGAATACCTAATGCATCGATTTTCTCTGCGGTCTGTTTTGGCAGTTTCTTCGCAAGAATAACGTACCTGGTGTTTGGGGTTTTAAGTTGCTCCTGTATTGCACCACTGTCACCAGCAATAACATCTGCTATCTTGAGGGCGGCTTCAGAGTGATCCTTTATATAGATTGGGTCTGCGAACAGTGTGTACAGAATTTCATTGAGAACAATGGGGAGTGTTTGATCGCCGTTTTGCGCTTCAATTATCCCTCTGGCTGCTGGTATTTCGTATTCTTTGAGCTGCTTGGTAAGTGCAACCTGTTGATAGTAATCATGCTGGATAATCTGTAAATAAAATAATCTGATAATAAATATGCTTGCAACACACAATAAAAAAACATACCAAATACGTATGCGAACGATTGGAGTTATTTTGAACATAAATTGCTGTTTGGATTGCATAACAATGCCTTACCGGCGAGTGTACTTTCTAATCATTAGGATTATACGCTAATTTTGAATAGTTGCACTTGGTGAAACACTTACAAGTTTACTAGCAGCTTCACTCGTTTTGATTCGTTCAACTGATTGCAATCTTGCAGAGTCAATAACAAGCTGGTCATAATCAGCCCGAAGACTATTCTGTTCTAGTTTTAAATCATTAATACGGTATGTGAAAGTGTTCGTTTTCGTAACTTGCGTGAGGTACAGTAGCCCAACGAGACAAGCGAGCACCACGAGAATTACTGTATTAGACACCGGACCGAGTCTTGCTTCATTCTTGCGGAACGAAGTTGTGTTTTGATTACGGGCGACAACTGGCTGTCTTCCGATTCTAATTGAACTTGAATATGTCATAGAAATACTTTTTGTTTTTTAGGTTGTTTTGGATGCGTGAGAGCCAGTAGCAGACCCTCACGCATAGTGTGCAAGTATTATCCTACGCGGACTTTTACTTTGTATGCACGGGATAGATTTTTTACCTGAATTGGCATGTCATCCCTTTCTTTTTTTATGTATTTATTTTAACTGCGGCTCGAAGCTTTGCGCTCCGTGCTCGCGGATTGGAAACAAGTTCAGGATGGGCTGCAATTACTGGCTGTTTTGTAAGTAAGTGCAGCTGAGCATCGTACCGGTTACCAGCATTTTCCTTAAAGTAGCTTTTGACGACTGCGTCTTCTAGGCTATGGAAACTGATAACCGCTATTCGCCCTCCGGGATTTAGCAAGTCAACCCATATAGGTAAAGCTTTTGTTAGAAGTTCTAACTCGGCATTTACCGCTATGCGAAGCGCTTGGAACGTCCGTGTAGCTGGATGTACCTTGCTGTATCCCGGCCAAGCTCGGGCAACGACAGAAGCAAGTTCATGAGTTGTCGCAAACGGACGATGTTCTACTATCAAGCGAGCAATTTTTGTTGCCCTCGGATCTTCTCCATACTTACGAACCAGGTCTCGTATAGACGCCTCGTCATAGTTATTCACTATTTCCTCGGCTGTCAGACTTTGACGCTGGTCCATACGCATATCAAGCGGACCATTCGATCGAATGCTGAACCCACGATTTGCATTGTCAAGGTGCGGTGACGACACGCCCAAATCAGCCAAAATTATGTCAAACGTACGCTTACTTTCCTGAAGCTCTTGGCTTACAGTATGAAATTCTCCGTGAAGTATTTCGATACCACTACCCTCAAACTTCGTTTGTAGGTCAGTAATCGCATGATTGTCGCGGTCGACTAACGTCGATCGTTTTGGTTGCAAGGTGCGTTCCAGGATTGCTTCAGCATGCCCCCCGTACCCTGCCGTTAAGTCGAGGTATGTATCCCCTTCTTTAGGGTCAAGGCACTGGAGTACTTCTGTGAGCAGGACTGGAAAATGTTTCATATCCCTTTATTGTAGAGATAATTTAAAATTTTTGGTGATTTTTGGTGTTTTTCTTGTTTTTTTGTTTTTGCAAGGATTGTATATCGACAAGTTTTTGCTTGTCGGATACGCGCCCCTTACTTATTTTTGCAAGGTCACCTAATCAGCAGTCAGCTTTTTTGTTTTTTTGGAGTTTTTGTTTTTGTTTGTTGCTTGGTACATCTGCGAGAATGTATTTTGTGATTTGAAAAATCATCGAAATTCAAGCTGTACCAGGTAACGTTGAGAGACTTATGTGTGAGGTGGAGTTTTGGGAGGTGTTTTGTTGGAATGTGCTAGGGTTTTTAGAGTGGTGCCCCGAATGACCACTTGCTGGCTGCCGAATAGCTAACCTCGTTGTTGAGACTATTCGTATATTGCTTTAATTGTTAATGAACTTGGTCTGATCAATTACTTATTGATCGCCATGATTCGCCAGTAACGTCCAACACCAACGGCAGCAAGATCTCGGTCAATGCCCGCGTAATCAAGCAGATGCTGTTCGATCGTTATTCTTCCCTGCTTACCGTCGAGTAAGTTTTCAGTCTTACCCATGCGGAATTGCACGTTCAGATCAGCTATTCGCTCATCCAGAATATCGCCGTCGAGCCTTGGTTCAACCATATTATCCCAAACATCTTTTGGGTAGAGATGTAGGTATGCGCCGAACCCACGAGTTACCACTGCTCCGGATGCGAACTTGTCTCGAAGCTCGGTCGGTATAGTTAACCGCCGCTTGTCGTCAAGCTTTCTTTCGAAGTAGTCTACCGTGGCCATTGGTCCCTTAAAATTACAAGTGGTTTTTATTTTTTGTCGTATGATTGGTAGTTCTTTTGTCTACCTACGATTACCCACTGATACTAGTCTACAACCCACTACCACCCACATGCAAGTGTTTTTTGTAATATAAGTACCAGAATCGTTGTTTTATACACAATTTAAAACACTACCGCTATATATGGTGGTAGTGTTTTAAATCAATGTATATTTGAAGAATTTTAGATAAGATTCATGAGTTTTTTACAGATAGCATCAGCATTGTGACGTATGAGTGATCGTTTGATCAGTGTATCGTCCTTATTTTGTTGCACTGCGCTTTTCGATAAGAAGTCGCCTGCAATAGCTTGGTAGTTCGCTCGTTCAAGTGACATATGATCAACCGATACTGGCAGTTCACCTGCAGCTGCATATTTATCAAGTACATCTTGGCCTGGCTTAACGGTGTTATACAAAACATAATCTATGACTTCAAAACCAATCAGTCGCTCAAGTTCATCTACATAGGTATGTACTGCGTACCCTTTCGTTTGTGTTGGCTTATTAACCAAATTACAAACATACGCCACTGGTGCTGATGATTCTTTCAAAGCCATACCCATACCTTTTACGAGTAACGCTGGTGCAAGTGAACCATAAAGATTACCTGGCGCAATGACTACGAGGTCTGCACTCATAATTGCCTCGAGTGCTCTTGGGTGTAAGCCAGCTTGTGGCTCAAGACGGAGTTTCGGTCGCTCGTCTTCAGTAAGCGTCATTTGACTTATAACGTATTCGCCTCTTACCTCGCCGCCGTCTGATTCAAGAACTAAATTACAATTCGTGAGTGTGACTGGCAACACCTGCCCGGTGATATCCAGCACTCTACTGGCTTGCGCTACCCCTTCATCAAAACTTGATGTCATAAGTTCTAGCGCAGATAGGAACAAATTCCCAAATGAATGACCAGCGAAAGAAGAGCCTTTTGGGAAACGGAAGTTAAATAAGTTACGTAAAACTTCTGGAGACTCGCTCAGCGCAATTAAGCACTGTCGCACATCTCCTGGTGGCAGTACACCAAGCTCATCGCGTAGCAACCCCGTTGACCCGCCATCATCCGCCATGTTCACGAGCGCCGTTATGTTCGGCGTATACTTCTTGAGCGAAGAAAGCAATGTAAAGCTCCCCGTCCCCCCGCCTATAATAACAACTTTTTTATGCGACATGTCCTAGCATAGTACTAGAACTAAAACCCACATTACAACCTAGACACACAGATTCAGTGTCATTTATTTTCTTTTACTATTTCTGCGTATCTTCGCGCGCTAGAACGTATAGTTCGCTTCATGCCGTTCTTGCGGTCTACTTCAACAAGCCCGAATTTTGGCCACCAGCCGTACGCCCACTCAAAGTTATCGAGTAAACTCCAATGGAAATAGCCGCGAAGATCGACGCCTTCTGAAATTGCCTTTTCCATGGCAAGTACCGTCTCTTCAATCCACCACGTACGATGTTCATCATTGTGGTCGGCGAGTCCGTTCTCGGTAATGATGATTGGCTTTTTATAATGTTCCCAAACTCGGAGCAGTAGCGGATAAAGGCCACCAGGCTCCATGTACCAGCCTAGATCATTAAGCGGTAGCTCTGGGTTTGCTCGCTTGAAGCCTTTATAGTAATCCGTAAAATAGTAATTAAATCCCAGGAAATCTTGGTGGTTTTTGATTCTGTTTAAAAACCACCAGTTCCAGAAGTAACGCATCCACCACGTGGCGACTGTATCTATTATGTTATGCGGTCGTTTCGGTTCGATATTTGCAAGCTGAGCAGCAACGCCAATTTGGAGTGTAGACTTCTTAGCCTTCAGGATAGCGTACGCACCTCGATGAGCCCTCGTTAAGTTCCAATATACTCTCATAAATGTGATGGGGCTCTTTTTATTAGGCGTCCACTCACCCGTTAAGTATCCAAAGCTTGCATACACATTCGGCTCATTCAGCGTAATGATATGCGTAACGTTGTGTGCAAATTCGTCGGCTATTTTTTGCACAAAACGCTCAAAATACTTTTTATTAGATGCTTTTTCGAATCCGCCCTTATCGACAAACCATGTAGGCATCGTCCAGTGCCATATGTTGAGCATAGGCACAATCCCACGACGCTTTAGTTCAGCTATGTATGTTTTGTAGTGTTTGACGGCCGCCTCATCCCATACGCCTTCTTCTGGCTCGAGCCTTGACCACTCAATTCCAAACCGAAAAGCATTACAGTGTAACTCCTTTATAATGTCGAAGTCTTCGCGGTACTTTTTAAAATGGCCAACACCCTCACCTGATACATAATTATTCGGGTCTGTAGCCTGGTCTTTTATGTCTTCCCATACCGGCACCCAATCTAACCGCTTTTTGGCCGTTTGGGCAAGATTCGCGGCATTCTCAAGCTCCCACCGTGACCAGTCGTTCTCTAGTCCACCTTCTACTTGATGAGCGGCAGTACTTGTGCCCCACAAAAAATGCTTTGGGAATAGTCTTTTTTTATTTTGCTTCATAGTCCTGAGTATTGTAGCACTTTATTAAAATTAGTTATTCTTGCGAGGGAACCTTCTGCGGTCTCTATACGCAAGTTGTTTTTTGTGTTCGTCAATACGCTCTACGAAACTATCGTATCTGTTATATAGGCTCGAATAATGTGAATTTGGAGTTAATATTTTGAGTAACTTATGTTGACTCTCGAGATACTCAACCAAACTAAAGAAATCTCCATCCCCAGAGACAATGATCGCTTTATCATAACGCGGCAGCTCTTTCATAGCCCATAGCACAAGGTCAGCATCTACATTTCCTTTTACTGGCTTCTTCTCTTCATCGTCTGGTTTGTCTTTCATGTCCAGTGTTTTTTTGTCTGCTTCGTCGAGCAGCTCAGCTTGAGGACGAGTCATATCGAATGTCTGCTTAAGAACAATCGAGTAGCCCGTTTCATGAAGCTGGTCATACATGTCTTCAAACTCTGGAACATAGCCGATAAACATAAATGCTTCGGTTACACCATATTGCTTGCGTAAAAAGTCGCGAAATTTTTGCCAATCCACCTTCCAGCCGAGCTTCTGAACACTGACGTTTAGGTTTTGACTATCGATAAACGCAAACACCTGCTGCGCTGAATGATTCTTTTGCTGTTTCATGTATCTATGGTACCTGGGATTTAACTTTTTTTCGAATCGTAATCTCTGATACCTCAGGGTTAGGAAACTGCACTTCTATGTCGTCCTCCTCAATCCTAACTGGCAAATCATCATATCCATCGATCATCCTCCCTAAAAATACCCGTAGATTTCGGTTACGAAAATCTGCGTAGCCTCTTAGTCTTGTATACCCATTAAAAGAAATGTGTATTTTATCAATAGCATCTTCTTCCAGATTCTCGCTATATAAATAGTCGTCTGAGAGCAACTGCGTAAACTCAACCTCAGATAAGCCCAATTCCAGTTTCTTACCATCGAAAGTCATATCCATATTGTGCACCTCATTGTGTCACTACATTATGCAAGCTTTTTTCATAATTCACAATAATACTTTTTCAGGAAGCTACACCCTACTCAACAGCGTCTTCGCCAAAATGTAGCTTCAAGCGAGCCTTGATTGATCCAGGGTGTCTGCCAAATATCTTTGTAAGCTGCTCAATGGGCTTGGTGGGTTGTTTTGAAAATACCGTCACTAGTTTTGCGTCATCTGCAGCACTCCACGGTTTGTAAGCGTTTGGATAGTCTTTGCGCATTTTTTCAAGTTTCTCGCTCCACGTCGAAGACTTTGCTTTTGACGTACTGCTTACTGCGGCCTCTTCACTGCGCTTTTCCGCTCGTGATTCTAGGTGCGCAAGTCTTTTTGCGTCAACTACAGAGCGGCTTTTTAAATGGGAGTCGATCCGTAACGCCTCTGGACTAACCTGAAGTGCCATTTTGTTAATACCCACGAGACTGAGCGTTCTGAGGCTACGTACTCTCGACAACGCAACATACCCCATCCCTTCTACGAACGCACGGCGTAAATCTATCCGTGCAGCATCAAGTGTCATTCCCTGGCTCTTATGAACTGTAATTGCCCATGCAAGACGAAGTGGCAACTGCGTAATAGATGCTCGCTTTTTATCACCGTCTCGTAGCTCCCACGTGTCTGGTGTCATCGTGATAGTTCGACCTGTGCGTAATTTTATTTCTGGATATCCTGATGTTTTGTCGAACCCCGTCACAACACCGAGCGAACCATTTGCGTAACGCCTGTCGGTACTATTTTTGATGCACATTACGAGTGCGCCTTCTTTAATCACCAATTCTTCAGCCGCAAGACATGACCGTTTTAGTGTCTCTAAATAGCCCTTACTTCCCGTCGTATCCATATAGTATGTTCGAGATTCTGTTTCAAGTGACGCCAGCTTACGACTGTTGATCGAATCAACATCTACGTTAGTGGTGTGAAGTTCTGTGGCATCCTCGAATGGATCGTAAGCGGCTTTGCGTTCCAATAACGCCTCTACGTGACGTCTGCGCAAATCATTCTCACGCATCGCAGATAAAATCTCGAGAAATGCATCATCGTCTTGCCGGTGCTGCTCGTTCAAATAGCACACGACAGGATCAAGCTGCTCCCAAGATTGCGAATCAACAACAAACTTTGCAAGCGCCTGGTCACCACGAACAACTGGTGGTAATTGAAAAAAATCACCGCAGAGTACAACTTGAAGCCCGCCAAAAGGCTTATCATTGTTTCTTACTTTTCGAGTTACCTCTTCTACTAAATCTAAACGATAATCATGCAGCATCGATATTTCATCAATCACCAACACATCAGCTTTTATGATCATGTCTCGACGACTTTGCGGCAGCCGTTCATGAAAAAGCTTCGGTAAACTATCATGAATGCCAATACCACTCCAGGCATGAATAGTATTCCCCCCAATATGTGTTGCTGCGAGGCCTGTCGTCGCAGTCACGGCAACATGTTTTCCACTCGATTTGGCATGGCGAATAAACTCCCTAAGTACATGCGTCTTACCGGATCCCGCAGGACCAGTTAATAATGCACTTTCCCCAGAGAGAAGTATTTCAAGTGCGAGTGTTTGATTCACGTAGAAAACACCGACATCGCAAGTTTCAAGTCTTCGATCACAGCATGATGCTGCGTACCCGCAGATATAAGTTTAATGTTGTGATTATCGGCTGCAAGTTGCCGCAGAAACACAACATCGGTTGACGGATCTTTCGGGCCGTATACTATATTCGTTTCGATTGATACTGTTCGCATAAAGTCAGCAATATTTTGATTAACGATAACGTGTGCAAACGTACGACTATATGAGTACCAGGTATGCTTGACAGCGTCAAAAGCCACTTCCTTGGGCATCTCTCTGCTGATTGCCCAGTAAATACCTTTTGCAATTGGCCCCGACTTGCAAAGCGTGTGACAGAGCAGCCACGCGAATGGACCATGTGCAATCACTCTTGGAATATTACCGGTTTTGTAGCTGAGTCGTTTCGCGGTCTTTGCGTTGTGATAAATCATTGGGCTATACATGACCAGCTTATCAAACGTACCAGGATTTCTTCTGGCTAATTCTGCTACCAATATAGTACTCATAGACAACCCAACTAGTGTCACTGGTTTTGTTAATTTTTGCTTAAAAAGCACGTGTTCAATCGCTGAACAATGTGTTTCGACATCGTATCGAACGTTCGGCTTTGGTGATTCGCCAAATCCTAAAAGATCAGGCCGTATTACCTTATGCCCGTCCTCAACGAGTTGTCGAGTCATTGCGTCCCAGTAACGAGTTGACCCAAGGAGCCCCGGCACGAGTACAACCGTAGGCCCATTACCTTCAGTAATTACATGTAGTTTTATATTATTTTTTCCCATAGATCTAGGTAGTATGATACATGCTTATAAGAGTATTTGCAGGCTCGCTTTTACCATAGCCGGAATCTCACGAACAACGTAATTAATATTGTACCGTCCTAGCCTATTCTCGGCTTCGTGACCAATAGCGTCTATTCCTACACTCCTGCACGACACGACAGCACGCGGCAAGTGATACTCTTGCGTATTTAGTACGGCACTTTCTACATCAAAAACCTCTTTTGCCCGCCTACATGTATCAAACGTATCAAGGCCAAGATCGTCGCGAATAATGTCAGCAGCTGGCACACCCAAGCTCTCTGCGTAACGCTGCATTACGAGGGGCTCATTGTAGTCAGACTCTCTGTTGTCACCACTAACAATTATCTTTTCGACCTTGTTTTCGTTATAGAGTTTTACCGCTGCCTCAACACGCCTGGCCAGCAACGGAGATGGTGTCGCGTTATTACGAATCCCTGCGCCAAAGACGATCGCTACCTGCCTAGAAGGTATTGATTGGTCGCCAAAACTATATCGAATAGATCGTGTACTAAACTGTGCATATATGATTGGTGCAACGACTATGCCAACTAGTATAAATAAAGATAGCAGTCCTAGATGCGCACGCTTAACGAATGGTTTGTTGTTCTTGTCTGACACCTATCTATTTTACCATCAAGCGAAATAATAGAAATCACGTGAAGAAATTACACGGATACGTCGAGCGACTGGCTTAATGATAAAAAATTACCATATTCATCGTCGGCATAGTGCTTCAAACAAGCTTCCGGTATACGATACGTAGCTTCGGATTCATGATCTACAACTCCGACGTTGAGTTTGTACATAAGCCCGGAATATACGACACAAGCTTTCGCTTGGACTATTGGCACCAAGTCCTCATCTAGCATCTCTACAGTTACGATATTATTTTCTACCAACGCAAGCCGAACTGCCATTTTAGTAGCATCAATTTTTCTAGAATCTACCTTACCATACAAGGTGTACAGCTCTCCTTGCCGCAAGTCATCTTTTACGACACATGTCTCGACTGCTTCTTGGTACTCATCTAAACTACAAATCGTTAGGTCTTCAAAATTTGCCATAAAATCTATAATACATTATCCGTAAAAGTTAAACACAAGCCTTAAGAAATAATCTGTTTCAACTTCGTTATTTCTACACGTTCTTGATTGGTAGTATCACGGTTACGAACCGTAACGGTATCGTCCTCAAGCGTATCGAAGTCTATAACAACGCAATACGGCGTGCCAATTTCGTCTTGCCTGCGATAGCGCTTGCCAATATTACCATTGTCGTCAAATTCACAGACCATGTGCTGGCTAAGTTCTTTGTAAACTTCCCTCGCCTTAGCTACAAGTTCTGGTTTGTTTTTGAGCAATGGGAACACTGCGCACCTGATTGGAGCTAGATCCGAATGCAGCTTTAATACAGTACGACTTTGTCCGTCACCTAGGTCTTCAACTGTATATGCGTCTGACATGATTGCCAAGAATATTCGCCCCATACCCATAGATGTTTCTAATACCCATGGTATGTATTTTTCTTGCGTATATGGGTCAGAATAGTGTAGGTCAACACCAGAAAACTTCATGTGCTGACTTAGGTCATAATCTGTCCTGTCATGGACACCTTCTACCTCGTCAAAACCATAACTTGGATAGTTATATTCTATATCCCATGCGTCAGACGCATAGAACACAAGGTTTTCGTGCTGACTCCAGCGTAAGTTCTCCTTTTTGATGCCTATTGAAATATACCAGTCCCATCGGCTTTGTTTTATAGCTTCGTAAGCATCTTTGTTTTCGTTTGGTTTTACAAAAAATTGCGTGTCGGCTTGCTCGAGCTCTCGCGTTCGGAACAAAAAGTTACGTGGGCTAATTTCATTACGGAAAGCTTTGCCGATTTGGGCAATACCAAATGGTACTTTCATTCGCGTAGTATCAACGATGTTTTTAAAATTGAGATAGATTCCTTGGCACGCCTCACCAGGTAAATAGACTGGTCTTTCATCGCTCCCAGTAAAATCACCCAGGTTTGACTTAACAAGCATATTAAACATGCGCACGTTGGTGAAGTCCTGTTCGCCACACTTTTCACACTTAATTTTAGTCCGGTTTTCATCGAATAGTTTATTGAGCTCTTGTTCACTCATTTTCTCGTCGGCAGTAATACCAATCTTGCCGAGTTCCTTATCTACACGTATGCGGTTATTGCATTTTTTACACTCCGCGAGTGGATCAGCAAAGCCACCAACGTGACCAGAGGCCTCCCATACTTTCGGGTGTTTGAACATTGCAGAATCTAAGCCGACGTAGTTTTCTTTAGCATGTACATTTGCCTGCCACCATGATTTCTTGATGTTATTCATTAGCTCCACACCGTATGGGCCAAAATCGTATAAACCTGATTCTCCACCATAAATTTCGCTGCCTTGGTACACGAAACCGCGGCGCTTGCAAAGACTAACAATATCATCCATTTTTACATCACTCATATTACGAGTGATTATATCTGTTAACTGCCTGAATTACTAGCTAATCGGTTTTACAAACGTTCGCGTATTGCCTGTGTCGTCAACCAAGTTGTAACCTGCTCGCAGATAAAAGCTAGTAGCAGGCAGCTTACTGTGTTCTCTAGATTTATATAAGTCACTATTGAAAACAATAATTGAACGGTAATAATTATTTGCAGCGAACATTTCTAGGTTTTGTAGCATCATAGAACCAATGCCGCGGTTACGGTGCTGCTCAGCTACCATAATATTCTTGACCTCAAGCACTTCAGGAGCCAACTGCTCGGAGTACGCAAAGCCAACAAGGCCGAATGAGTCATCGACACATTGTGCCACTACGCTCGGAAAAACATTGAGCGAACTTCTAATCTCATCTTCTCGTGCACGTATTACGTTACTACCAGTCCACAGTACTGCAACAGCTGCCGCATCGCACGACCTCCCAGCACGTATTTCAGTGAGATTCTTCATGTGCATAGTTATGCACGAACGTGATTACACTTGCAAGCATAAGCAACGCATTGCAGCCTGGTATGTGTTACTTTCTATCATTTTGATCACTAAACCGCTCGTTCATTGCATGAACTTGGCTCACCATATCACCGTTGTGGGTGTAGACCGGACGGAATAATGACTCGTCAGGATGTGCATCTGGTATAGCCTTTCCTAGCGGTGCAATCACATTCATTAAGTCAGCAACAACTGGTGTACCGAGTGGCACCGAGCGAACCGGAAAATTACCACACACCCTTTGTACAATCTGACCAAGTTTCAAGTGTCTGTCGGTACCCATCAAACTTTCTTTGTTTTCGTGAGCTAGATCTTGCCACCCTAGTTTGGTATCGCCTTCGAGCCAGAATGCACCAATACTACCGTGTCCAATAAAAATCATATCTGATACTTCTTTATCGTGAACGTGTGAAATAATATCGTCATACAATGCTGACTTTCTTAACACGACATCTGCATGATACGGCCGCAACTGCTCTTGTAGCTGCTCACCCTCTTCAATAAATAACTCCACTTGTTTATCCGGAGAATAATTAGATTCATAGTCTACCGACTTAGATGCAATAATTACCAATTTCCCCATTCCTGAAGCAAGACTAAACTTACCTTCTTCAAGAAGACGATTTCTTTGATCGTCAAGCTTGGCAAGATTCTTATTAAATCTTTTGGTTGATTTACTGACTTTTTCCATAATTTTGTATTAATCTTACACTAACATATTAGCATATTGCATATGTTTTGTCAATTTGCAGACTGATACCTAAGTACGTCTTTCATGAGCGTGAGTGCTGCTTGACTATGGTCTGCCATGTCACGAATTTGTTTGAGCAAAGATGGCTCTTCTACGCCGTGGCACATTCGCAATAATTTAATGTGATTTGGTTGGTATTGCCCTGAATCGTGCGACGTAAATGTCATTGAGTCTGCGTCGAACATATAGCGGCCATCAGCACGCAGGCGTTCGCCGGAAGCTTCTGTTATGAGGTTTGGTGCATGACCATTGATACGCAACACTTGCATGGTAAACCACAACTCTATAGCGGTAATGTCCAGAGCAAGGTCATCTAAGCCTCGCATTGTTGCTTGTAACAGCTCAAAATACTCCGGTTCGGCCGCATCTTCAGTGATTTGATTGATACGCTTTAGCACTTGATATCCAAGCATCGTGCGATTTATGTCAGACACAATATTGCCGTAATGATCTCTGAGCCGAGCCGACACCAACCTTCCAAGATCCCCCCTGCCAGCAGCATAACTGACATCACTGATACTAAAGAGTTCTATGCCGCCTGCAAGTTTTGATTTTTGGCGCCTGACACCTTTTGCAATCATCCTCAGTTTTCCATGATCTGGCGTGAGAAGCGTGAGTATTCTATCTGCTTCACCAAAATCTGTACGTGCTAGCACTGTGCCAGTTGTTATGATCTGTCTCACGCTGTTTGCCTAATACAATGTTCAATTTTGAGTGACAGCTGCTCAATAGATGTAGCTGGTTTATATAAATGGGAAACCACCCCCAACCTGGCGAGCTGTTTTCTGTACGGCTTCATAACAGCGACAGGAACCATTGTGTACAGCAGTACCGGAACAGTGTTCCATTCGGTATAAGACCGAAATTCATGTAAAAATTCTACGCCACCATGCGTTTGTAGCTGCAACTCAAGAACAATAACATCCGGTTTCATAAGTTCTGCTTGATTCATTGCTGATTCGGCTGTGCGCGCAGCTAAAACATTGTAGCCTTTTGATGTCAGTATTTGTTTGGTTGCATGTTGTTGTACAAGGTCGGGCTCAATGAGAAGTATTTGCTTCACAACACTAGACCAACATAAGCTGTGCGCTTGGTAAAAATGTTGCGGCTAGTCCAGGCTGATTTTGATGTCGCGAGACTTTCAGGGCAACTGACATACTCTGGAACAACGCGTCAGCTAGCATCATACCAGCACCATTAGAATGTGATGCGTTTGGATACGTTTGCCGAGCGGTGCCTGTAAAAGCCTGTGCTCTACGAAACGTATCGGCAGAGAAATTCGCACTACTACTATACACACCTGCGACGATACCATGCTTACTGCGGTGTGCACCGAGCGTAATGGCATGAGAACTCGTGGCTTGATCTGATTGTGAGAGTGCCTGATACCCAAGCATTGTAAAAGCCGCCTGCAGATGCTCACGCTGGGCCATAATTGGTCCATATTTATTTTTAATACTCACCTTGAGCTCTACATCGAGCTGTTTTGCAGCACTCGATAATTCATGAGCGCTCTCATACAAAACAGATGATATATTCAGTGGCTCAAGCTCTAAGGATTGCTGATCATCAAGTCCTAGCATGTAGCCATCGATAAGCTTCAGTGCCATTCGTGATGACTGCTCAATCACCGGTAGATTCTTATTGTGCACCATACGCATAACTTCTGCTTCTCGTGCGATTTGAAGTAGAGGGGTTTTTAACTCCTCTGCAAGCGCCAACAATAAGCGATCGCTAGCAGCTGCCATGTGTAGATGTACCCTCTGTTAACATTAACAACTAGTATACACCTGGCATGTGATATTAGAGAAGTCTAAACTTTACGGCGTGAAAGTCAGTTGTTTGAGGATTATGTTATCGAAATCTGCTTTAAATGATTCAGACTGAGTAGAAATTTTAAGTGTTTTATCACGGATTGGAAACAGTACCATACTCCCTTGTTGGTCCTTGTTTATTTCGCCGTCGATACGAGAACCAAGTACCTGAGAGACTTGCTCTGCCCTAAATGGTTGCACAGTTACCTTACCATTACGAACGTCGCTTTCCCTCGAGCTTAACTCGCTATCGTAGGTACGATTAATTATCTCTACACGCAGTGCAAATGCTGTTTCTGAACGAACACCGGGTACAAAGTTTGGGTGGAAATATCCATCAACAGGAGTATTACCGTCTGACTCTGTCACAAATGCCGACCATGTCTTAGGATAACTCACGACAACACTTCCCACCGCTGCAGGGCTACTATACGTTTTGAGTGGCTCTTTTTCACGCTCCAAAAACTCATTATCTTTTACACTTGAGTTGCGTTGTACTGCAATTTCAACCTCTCTTGCAACAATTTCGTCGGTTTGAGTCTTGAACGTATCGCGTTCCATGAACGCCCAAATTCCAAAACCAAGTGCACCACACAATGATAATGCGAGCAAAACTACTGAAACAATCCACACGACATGTGAATGCTTTTTGGGTTTGTACGGCGCTTGCCCGGGAAGATTACCAGGATACATATTGTTTTGCGGCGGTAGTTGACCGTATTGTCCAGATTGTTGTGGTACCTGCTGGGGAGTACCGGCTTGAAACTGTTGGTACGGCCCATTCGGCTGATTTGGTTGCATAGAGTAATCTTAGTGCATTTAAGCGTAAGCGTAAAGTGTTCGTTTAGTTATATTCGTAGAGGTAGAGCCCCTGCTTGTCGAGGGTAGACTGTTTGCCAGGTATTTGAAACGTAAAACTCACAAGTTTCACAGGTTGAGTGCTTTCTTGTATAATTTTTTTATCCAACTTTTTCATATATTTGTCTAGTAAAAAGACGTATATGCCGTCACATTTCGGTAGTTTCACGTACCAAAAGTTTGCCCATCTTACTGTCACGAGTTTGCGGTATTGCCACGTGCGTATTTTGCACACTATAACCAGTATAGGATTGAGTTCGTAGCCGATCACACGCACTCCCCTGCTTGCAGCTTCGCGCAAAACTTTACCATCTCCACATCCAAGTTCAAGAAGTGTCTGGCCAGGGCGTAAATCCAGCATATCGAGTGCAATCTCTGTTTGTTTTTTAAATGTCGGTACATATGGCGCCCCAAAAAACACAAC
Source organism: Saccharimonadales bacterium (SeqCode) (assembly GCA_041744275.1). GTDB lineage: Bacteria > Patescibacteriota > Saccharimonadia > Saccharimonadales > JBGTLD01 > JBGTLD01. The sequence continues at coordinate 24,583 of JBGTLD010000036.1, forward strand.
GAGCCCAAACATAAGCACAAGTACTACTGGAACGAGAACAATCATGAAGATTCGAAGGAGGCTTTGATTTTCGTAACTTTATTCTCGGCTGTTTTTAAGTAGTCTTCTAATTGTTTTGTGATTTCCATACCGCGCTCGTATTGTTTGAGTGCTTCATCAACGTCTACACCGCTAGATTGCATTGAAGCGAGTATCTCATCAAGCTCTGCAGATAGCTTTTTATAATCAATAGTCTTCTCAGTCATAAATCAATTATACCCTAGTGCTATGTAATGAGGCGGTCAAAATTATTACTGAGCAAGCTGTGCATATTTGCCTGCTTTGTCAATCTGGTATTGCCTTGCTTCATCCAACAACCCAAGAACCATTTGACCCCATTCTGTGTCAGCACTTTCAAACCCAATGCTCTTGGGGTAGTAAACACCATGCACTTCTTTAGATGTAGCAAACGAGCCAAACGGATTAATATATCGGGTTGAGCCATTAAATACTCCGAGCGGTAACTCCTCTCTTGCCTTGCCCTTGTCTAATTCGATTACAAGATCATACCCGCCCAAAGATAAATTATTACGAGTAATAAAAAGTGCTCCTTCTGTGCCGTCGACATCATCGTAAAGTGGCAAATATATTGATGACTGCACAACATCATATCTGCCGTAATTAGTCGAATTATCAGAAAATATTTTATTAAGAAAATTACGACAATCAACCGCTTTATCACATACATCACGTGCGGCGTCTTCACCTGTAGACTGCAGGGCCTCTTCTCTTGCTCTTTGATTGTCTAGTAACCTTTGTTCAGCTCGTTCCTGAAATTGTTCTCTGAGCTTCAGTCCTGTACCACTGTTTAAGTCCATAATTAACGCTCCCTGTTATATGGGGTAGTATAAATTATTTTTTATTTTTAATGCTACTTACGGTTGCTTGGGCAGTGCCATCGGTGAATTCTAAAGTTAGTGAATCTTTCTGCTTAAGTTTCTTGACCGAGCGAACTATATGACCATCAGCTCGTGCAATTGCAAAACCCCTTTCTAGAGCCAAGCGTGGGTTGAATGCTTGGAGTACTGATTTGTTAAGCACTAATTCTCGGCGATAGTTAGCAAGCTTATCCTGGATAGATTCGCATAGATCAGTGCGTAAATCATCAATGCATTTCTTGTTATTCCCTATACACAGATTGAGTTGCTGGGTGAGTTGAGATTTCAGCACTGTAAGAGCGCGTAACGATTCGTTTCTGTCTGGCACGAGAAGTTCTGCGGCATTACTTGGTGTACTGGCTCGCAAATCCGCAGCAAGCTCAGCGAGACTAATATCAACTTCATGACCTATTGCGACGAGCGTTGGTATACGGCTTAAAGCTACTGCACGAGTCACCTGCTCCGTGCTAAACGCGCTCAAATCTTCTGGGCTCCCTCCACCTCTCGTGATAACAACCACCGCAACATCTTCTTGAGTGTTCATGTGTTCCAGTGCGGCAATAATCTGCTTAGGAGCTGGATCGCCCTGCACCTGCACATCTGCGTGAATCACCTCGACGCCGCCCCAGCGCGCATTTAGAATCTTTATAAAATCATGGTATGCAGCTGACCCCCCTGAAGCAATAAGGCCAATTCGAGTAGGCGCAACCGGTAACGATCTTTTACGAGATGTATCGAACAGTCCTTCTTTTTCTAGCTTCGCGGCGAGCAGTGCCGATGCACGCTTAATAGCCCCCTCGCCTATGGGAGCTATATTTTGAACTGTAACACTAAACCCGTATTGATTATGAAGTCGCGGCGAGCCGGTTACTCGTAGCATCATACCGTCTTCGAGCGGACCTGGCAGCTGATAGACAGTGCCAAAAAACTTTACGCTTGACAGCTCGTCTTTTAAATCAAAGTATACCCATCGATTTTTACTAATTCGAAAATTCGCAAGTTCACCCTCGACTGCAATACTCGGATATGCGTACTCAAGAGTCTGGTTAAATATGCTTACGAACTCGCTCACTGACACAGTTACTTCGTTCATATTACTTTCCTATACGACGGAGCGTTTGGTGATACCAGTACGCACCAATTGGTATCTGAATTATAAGTGCCACAACTCTAAACATCACAACAACCGGAAGACCTATATTAACCGGAATACCGCCAGCAGTTAATACACTGACCATAAGGAACTCGTACGCACCGGCACCGCCAGGCAACGGCGAGAGTAGCCCCGCAAAGTTTGCAACTGAATATGCAATGATAACCACGCCAAAATTAGGTACAGTTCCGAACGCCAAAAATATAACATACACGCTCAAAAGCTCGGTCAAATTAACGAAAAAGCCATGCCAGAAAGACGGTCGCAGCCGCTTCATGTCACTACGAAGCTTCATGTAGTTATCATGAAACTCATTAAAGAGATTTTTAGCACTCTGGATGTTAATAGTTTCTGGATGTTTTGGGCGTACGATTTGAATAATCTTATTTAGGGTTCGTGTGAGAAATGTGAAAAACGAATTGATGCGACTTTTTGTACCAATAACAAACGCGATGAGGCCCGTGCCGACAACCAGCAGCGTCGTTACTGATGCAGCCACAAGCACTAGAAAATTACTGGCCTTACCATCTATACCAAGGAACAGAAGTGCTATAAATTGCAAGAGTAAGAAAGATAAAAAGATTGCCGCAAATCGCATTGTCTGCACTAGCGTCGACTTAGATGCGGCAACTTTTCGCTTGCGCATCGCAATACTAAAGTATGAAAAACCGGAAGCGCCACCACTCGGCAAGACGTGGTTGACAAAGTTGAGCTCCAGAACCGTTCTGTACATAAACTTATACGGCACTGTATTGCCAAGTATCTTAAAAAAATGTTGATACATTCGTGCATATATATGAAAATTCAAAGCCTGAAGCGGCACTACCGCTAAGACCCACCAAAGATTCACATTGAACAGGTTTTCGTATGCTGCCTCAAATTGATCTCTGGCCGCATACAAAACGAGCCCAAGAAGGCCAAACGTCACAATATTTAAAATTGTCCGGATATTGCGCTTTGCAAAACTTTGATTATTAGACATACGCATGCATTATACGCGAAAAGTACCGTATACTAACAGATATGAAATCTACTCTTTATATTCTTGGGCGACAACCAGCAATTGGTATAGCCGAACTTGAATCACTCTACGGAGAAAAAGCGCTCAATATCGTTGGTGATATTGCTGTCCATGTAAGTACAGAGGATGTACTGCCCTTTGCTAGAATCGGTGGATCTATAAAGCAGTGTGAGATTCTCGCTGAACTCACTGCAAATGATTGGAAGGCCGTTGATACCGCAATAAACATACAGCTACCCTCCCTGCTCACTTCCCTTCCGGAAGGCAAAATAAAGTTTGGTATGAGCGTATACGGCGTCAACGTCTCACCGAGCAAGATTCAAGCTACTGCCTTGGGCCTCAAAAAGACCGTGAAACAATCAGGTCGTTCAATCAGAATCATTCCGAACAAGGCTCCGGAACTGAATGCTGCGCAAGTACTTCGCAACAAACTAACCGATGAGCTAGGTTTTGAGTTGAACATAATCGTACACGAGCAAAGTGTCATCTTTGCTCGAACATTAGCGGTGCAAGATATTGACGCCTATGCCGCACGCGACCATGGCCGGCCAATGCGAGATTCTAAAGTAGGTATGCTCCCTCCAAAACTTGCACAAATTATCATTAATCTTTCTACGGGTAGGATTACTCCAGGAACTAACACCCAACAACGAACGGTCTTAGATCCGTTTTGCGGGACGGGCGTTGTACTTCAGGAAGCACTCCTTGCAGGATATAACGCTACAGGCAGCGACCTTGAGCCAAGAATGGTTGAATATTCAGAAAGAAACCTTGAATGGCTTAATGATAATGCTTCCTACGCTGGTACGTCTATGATTTTTGAGGCTGATGCTACGAACGCCGACTGGGAAAGCATTGATCACATAGCGAGTGAAACATATTTAGGTCGACCCTTCTCTGCACTACCGCCAGCAGAAGTGCTTCAAGGTGTTATGCATGATGTAGACACAATTCATCGTAAATTTCTTGAAAACGTCACCCGGCAAACAAATCCAGGGTTTCGCATGTGTGTTGCAGTTCCAGCCTGGAAAACAAAAAATGGTTTTTTGCATCTGGAAACGCTTGATTCTCTCGAGGAACTAGGGTATAATCGTTTGAGATTTGTTCATACAGATAACCAAGAGTTGATTTATCATCGACCAGGTCAAATCGTTGGACGTGAATTAGTAACTCTTATAAGGAAATAGTATGTCTAAAGTTAAAGCAGGTGGATCCAGTAAAAACGTTCGAGATAGTCCCGGCCAACGGCTTGGTGTCAAAATTTTTGGTGGTCAAAAAGTAAAAACTGGTCAAATTATCGTTCGCCAAACTGGCATGACAAAACGTCCAGGTAAAGGCACTTTCCTTGCCCGCAACTTCTCTATTCATGCCGAAAAAGACGGCATCGTAAAGTACGCGACTCGTCGTGTACGCTTATTTAGTGGCAAAACTGCTCCTCGTACCGAAGTCACTGTCGAATAAACCTATTTGTGCACCAACAAGTCTCTATCAGCCTGCACATGCACAATCTCTTCAGGATCTGATACGACCGTTACGAGTCTTTTGCGAATATCCTTGTGGGTGTCGCTTCCAATTCTAATGACCGTATTGCTAATCCTAAGCAGCCTTTCTTCCTTCATAGCATCTTGTACCAACTCACCACTACTTGATACATCTATTGATTTGTTTTCACCGAGTATATGATAGCTATTTTCTTCATCTGGTCTTTTTGAAGTATCAACGACTATCATACCTTTGCCATATTTAATCACCTTAAAGGATTGCTCAGGACTTGAGCTTACTGTGCAAACCTCTTCACCTGGGTACGTGCCAGTTGAGACATCAATTGCAGCACTATTTGCTTCCCCATGTAGAAGTAAATCCTCTACGTGAGGACGTTCTTGCTGATTAGGAAATATTTCTTGTGTTGTATGCATATTGTTTGTTTGTTTTTTAGAATACAAATACAATATAACATACTAGTGCTTAAAAGTCAATTTTATGATTTTCGATTATACACCGAGGTGTTGCTTGATGCGATCTACAACGTCCGCGATAACTACCTGTGATTTCACGAGATAATCATTGACTCCCAAGCTCTCTGCGCGCTCACGGTCACTGTCTTGGCTTAGTGCAGTTAGCATTATAATCTTTACGTTGGCAGTATCTGGCGTATTACGAAGTATATCGAGCACGTCAAACCCACTCACCTTTGGCATCATAACGTCTAGCAAGATGAGGTCTGGGTGGTACTCCAGCGCTGCAGCAAGGGCATCTTCGCCATTTGGCACTCGCCGTAAATTAAAGCCTTCGGCTTCTAGACGAGTTTGGTACACACTTGCAAGTGCGTCGTCGTCTTCAACTAATAATATTTTTTTCATGTTTTGGTTTGTATCACTCATAGCGCTTATGATGACTCATTTAGAAGAATTTTGCAAGGATTTTATAAATCCATCGAACAATGGATGCGGTCGATTCGGGCGCGACTTAAATTCTGGGTGATACTGGCTCGCGACCATAAATGGATGATCTATCGCCTCCACAACTTCCACAAGATCATTGTCTGGGTTGATACCTACTGGCAGTATGCCCCATGACGCATAATCTTTTCTATATACGTTATTACATTCATAACGGTGCCTGTGTCGTTCGATAATTTTTGTCGCATTATAGGCTTTTGCGGCAATACTACCCTTTTCAAGTGTACACTCGTAATCACCAAGGCGCATGGTTCCACCAGTGTTTTCTTTACCTTTTTGGCCTTGCATGGTGTGTATGACCATGTCTTCTGTCTTTGGGTCAAACTCTGAAGAATGCGCACCCTTTATTCCTGCTGCCCGAGCGGCAGCTATAACCACGACTTGCATTCCTAAGCAAAGGCCTAAGTACGGCAATTTTTTCTTTAGTGCATATGTTGCAGCAGCAATTTTACCTTCAACGCCGCGAACACCAAAACCACCGGGCACCACAATACCATCACATCCTCTCAGTAATTGGTACGGTTTTGTAGAATTTCCAAGCTCTTCTGCATTAATCCACTTTATAGTGATGTTCAGGTTATTTGTCCAGGCAGCAGCTTGCAAGGCTTCAAACACGGACATATAGGTGTCTTGATTGTCCATGTACTTTGCAACGACACCGACGGTAACCGACCTTTCATGGGTCTGCGTTGCCTGTGAGACGACTGTTCTCCATTTTTTGAGATCAGGCTTGCCAACTTTAAGGTTCAATTGCTTTGCAATAACAGATGCAATACCGGTATCTTCCAGTGTCAGTGGAACTTCATATATGCTCGCAGCATTTGGTAGCAAGGCTATTGCTTCTGGCGCAACACCGCTAAATAAACTCAGTTTTGATATAACTGACTTTGGTGCTTCGCACTCACTCCGCGCAACGAGCACGTCAGGTACAATTCCAAAACCACGAAGTTCACGAACGGCGTTCTGAGCAGGTTTGGTTTTAATTTCCTTGCTCGCGCCCAGATATGGCATGTACACAACATGCACAAACAGACAATGCTCGCGCCCAACCTTAAATGCAAATTCACGTATCGCTTCAATGAGGGCTAAGCTTTCATAATCGCCGACTGTCCCACCAATCTCAGCGATATGAACATCAAAACCTTCTGATGCTAATTTAATCTCGTTTTGCAAGGCTCCTGTCACGTGCGGTATATACTGCACAGTCTTGCCAAGATACTTACCGTTTCGTTCGTCTTCAATAACCTTATGAACGACACGCCCTGTCATAAGTGAGCTGCTCTGCGTTAACTCTTGGTCCAAGAACCGTTCGTAGTGCCCGAGATCAAGATCGGTCTCAGCGCCATCTCTCGTTACGAAACACTCACCGTGCTCAGCAGGGTTCAACGTGCCCGCATCAACATTCAGGTACGGGTCGCACTTTTGGATGTTGACGTTAAGTCCACGAGATTTCAGTAGCTTGCCAATGGAGGCGGCAGTAATACCCTTTCCTAACCCAGAAAGCACACCGCCGGTCACAAAAATATACTTCGTTGGCTTTTTTGCCACCGTAACACCTCGCTTTTGTATGTGTCTACTGTAGCATGAGCCCAAGGTTCAATGAAAGTAAAACGTGCAACTTAGCGCAAGGATTCAATAGCTGCGTCACGTTGCGGGTCGCGGTCGGCCAAGAAATCTTCTTCAGTGAGTTCGACTTCTTTGTCTGGTGAAATACCTTCTTGGTCAATATTCAGACCATTCGGTGTAAACCATCGTGCAATTGTGACTTTTAGGATAGAACCGTCTCCTAAGTTTATGAGCGACTGCACGCTTCCCTTGCCGAATGTCTTGGCGCCAATCGTGCTCGCAGCATTGTTATCTTTGAGTGCGCCTGCCACGATTTCACTGGCACTGGCGCTCCCTTCATTTATAAGCACGACTGTTGGTATGCCAAGTAGCACTGGATTACCGAGCGCCTCATATGTTTGAATTGTTTCGCCTTCACGTTTTTCTTCAAGTACAGTCGCGCCCCTTGGTAGCCATATACTCGAAAGTTCAACAGATGAGCCAAGTAAACCACCTGGGTTAGAACGAAGATCAAGGATAACCCCAGTAACACCTGCTGACTTGAACTGATCTGCAGCATCTCGACTGAGTTTTGCTGTATCTTCCCCGAAGCGACTTACCTTCAAATACCCAATATTGCCCTCGAGTATTTCTGACTCAACACTCGGAATCGTAATTTGCTGTCGTGTAATCTCGAGATCAATTTGTTCGGAGCCACCTCGAAGCACCTTCAGCTTGACTGTTGTACCTTCTGGTCCACGAATTTTTCCTACGGCGTCTGTCACCGAAATATCAAACGCACTCTCACCATCGATTTCAATAATAACGTCTTGTGAGCGCAGGCCTGCTGCCTCGGCAGGAAAACCAGAGATTGGAGAAACAACCGTTATGAGGTTGTCTTTCTTACTGAGTTCTGCACCTATACCACTGAACGTTCCACTCAAGCCACCACTAAACTCCTCGGCAGACTCTGGATTGAGAAACTCAGTAAACGGATCACCAGTTGCTCGAGCGATACCTTCTTTTAGGCTGTCAGTCAGAGCCTGAAGATCCAGCTCTCCATCGTAGTTTTCTCGGAGTGCATCATAAACTGCATCAACCTCGCTGTAATCTAGGTCTTCTGGCAAATCGCTATTAGAACTAATACTGCTAAAGTTTTGGCCGACTGAAACCTGCCCGTTCCCTACACCAACGCCAAGACCAAACAGCATGATACCAACCACAACTGACACAAGAATGCCTTTTGAACTTTTCTTATTTTCATCTATCATCAATTCATTATTCGTGTTCGATTCATGTCGTGGCATGAGCAGTTAACTCCTTATGTATTTGCAAGCCTCATCATTATCTCACACTTACAAAAAAAGACCCTCTTTGTGTGAGGGTCTTTTGTGAGGGTTTTCTCCACTCACGGGAAGTGAATGAATTGTAAGTTACCCGGTGAGATAATTGCTTCAGAGTATTTACCATCCCATGCAGCGTTGTATTGACTTATGAGGATGCGCCCATCGTCATATACCGCCTCGACATACATAACATGGCCGTAGAATCCTGCAAGACTGACAGCGATATCACCGACACGTGGGTTGTTATCGACTGGAATACCTGCACGACGTGCATTGACTGCCCACTGGTTTGCGTTTCCAAAACCACCCCAATATGGCATGTGCTTGCCATCCTTCCAAACTTTCCACGCGGTATAGCTTACACACTGTCGCATATACATACCCCATGGATCAACAATCGCATTTGGGAATGGCTGTACGTT
>JBGTLD010000037.1:0-12378 GCA_041744275.1 Saccharimonadales bacterium (SeqCode)
GTGGTTGACTAGATGAGTCAGTATTATTTTGCACCGAAGGCTGCTTGCTTTCATCAGTTCGTATTTCGGCAATAGCAAAAGCAAAAGCAGCTATCACCGCTACCGCAATTATTATGATCAGTAACTTGTTGTTTTTCATCGTTTATTCCTTAATTCTAATTTACTATCGCTTGCATTACGCCAATTAGGAATAAAAATATACCCGCCCCAATCAAGCCCTGGTTGGCATAGCTTTTGAACGCCTCAAAGTTACGGTGCTTTCGGAAGTAATTCAATACCCAAACAAAGAATACTAACACGATAATTTGACCTACTTCAACACCGACATTGAAGCTCAAAATGTACGCTAGTAAGTTATCTTCTGGTAAATGCAGATCCTGCAGCCTTGTTGATAATCCAAAACCGTGAACAAGCCCAAAACCAAATATAATCCACTTGGTATCAATCGGTATTCTCAGCTTTTTACGAGCGTCGTAAAGGTTGTCATACCCCTTATACAACACACTCAATCCGATAATAGCGTCAATAATATGGTAATTAAATTTGATACCTAATAATGTGGCAACAATCAGTGTAATGCTATGCCCGATTGTGAAATACGATATGTATTTCACAATGCTCTTAAAGTTGGTAAGCAAGAACACAATACCTAGTATGAACAGCAGGTGGTCGTAGCCTGTAACCATATGCTTTGCACCTAAATAAAGAAACAGCGTTAGCTTTTCCCAAAAACTCCCTGCCGCCTCAATCAAGGCGGCGTCGCCACCACTAACGTTATGGGCAAATACTTGAGATGTAACCGCAAGGCTTAGTAGCACGGGTAAAGAGAAGGCAAACAGTTTGAGTTTTTTCATCACATCCTTTAACTATCTATTGTTAGGTATCTACTCAATTCAATCAATTATATCAACTAAATCAGCTTTTTCGCTTGTTCTATCAACTTAACCTCACTGATCGCACACTTGTGAATAGGTGCGTCTGGATTATCCCTATCAAAAACAAACCCAAGATAATGCCTAGTCTTACCATCAAAACCAAAAATAGTAACGATATTAAAGCTACCTTTTGATACGATCCGTGCCAACTCATCCTCTTGCATATCACCGTTGATATTACAAAACACGATTAAGTGTCTATTATCAGCGTAGTTTTGACCTAGTGACGACTTGGCATCTACCTGACCCTCAACAGCTTCAAGTAGAGTTTTATATCGTTTATCTCTATGAGTAGCTAATGTTTGCTCTACATAGACAGCTTCACTATTGCCTCGTACCAAGCCGCCGTCATCATTTTCAAGCATCTTTGCTACTTGTAGATCATTTCCCGTCAAGTCCATAAGGGCAATGGCGTGAACTATCAAGCCAATCCACTCACGCTTACTCATAGTCGTGTCGGTTACTTTTGAGCTATCTTCAATCCAATTCACATCGCCTAAACCGGGCATTACAAAATGTTTAAATGCTAGTATCGGATCAATAGATACGCCTTGTGCTTTGATCGCCATCCCTTTTGGTTTCCAAGTATAATCAGTCGCCATCTGTCTAGATATTTTATTTCTCTAAAAGAACTTGAGCCACACCGTAAAACATAGGGGGATTACACAGACATTCCACGACGATATTGCAACTGAGCTAGAAAAGAGGCAGCAAGAATTGAATGACCGCCTTAAGTTGCTAACAAGCGATAATAAACAGTTCCAAGTAACCGCCTCCTACCTGTTAGACTTGGCTCAGCGTGCTGAACAGCTGTTTAAAGAGAGTGATGATGACCTGCGACAGAAACTGCTAGAATATGTACTTTCAAACATTGAATTAAAGGATAAAAAGCTCTCTTATATACTCAACGACCCCTTTAAAACAATCGTTGAAGCAAAGAAAAAGAGCCTTTCGGCTCATAATTCAAACGTTTGGTGCGGGTGAGGGGACTCAAACCCCTGGCCTCTTCCTTGGCAAGGAAGCGCTCTATCGACTGAGCTACACCCGCATGTAGATTTAATTATAAGGTACTATTGCCGCTTGGTCGATAGAGCGCCTAGCGCTATTATCATATTTGCAGTCTTGCTGCGCGACTGAACTACACTGATTTATTAATTTGTGTAGTTGTTAACTCGACCGATTATAGCGTGTAACTTCGACGCCCGCAAGTGTGTAGACCCGTGAAGCCCTTGCAGAATTCCTTTTTTTCTCATAGAATAACGTGGTCAGCGATGTGGCTCTTTAGCTCAGTTGGTAGAGCAGAGGCCTGAAGAGCCTTGTGTCCCCAGTTCGAGTCTGGGAGGAGCCACCACACATTGATTCTATAGAGGGTGCGAAGCCCTCTTTTTTTATTATGAATTACGAAGCTAAACTACCCCCAAGAATAATCGGCACTGAAATGGAGTATGGTCGCGGCCCCTCTACAGCAAGAGGGAGGTTTGATCTTACTGATCATTTACCGTCTGGCTTGCAGAGTGTAGGGGAGTTTTTGAGCAATGGCGCACGATTCTATAAAGACATAGGTGATAAGTTAGAGTACGCTACCCCAGAATGTTATGGAGTACTGGATGCAACTGCCGCTGAATTTGCTGGGCACTCTATTGTATTCCATGCTGTAGAAAAGCTCATTCGTAAAAGGTATATCGAACGTGTACCTTTACGAAAATGTGCAGTTGATGAATTAGGAACAACTTGGGGGTACCACGAAAACTATGGAATGACCAGGCAAGACTACCAAAACAGAGCACATAGAGCTTTTTTGATTAGTCACATGGCGAGTAGAACCATCTTAGTCGGTGCAGGTAGGATAATAGAGAGTAGTGATGGCGAACCTGAAACTGCTCCAGCTCAAAAAATCCATTCAGCAAAGGTACTCGAAAGCAGTTCTTACCTCGATAAAGCTATCTTCAACACAAGAGACGAGGCGCTTTCTAACCGGCTACTCTGGGCACGACAACATGTTGTATTTGGTGATCCAAATATAACCAAACGTATGACCGTACTCAAACTAGGCTCAACATCTATGGTCATACGTTTAGGCGAAACAGGCTTCGGTTCGGACAAACAGTTGCCTCATAATGGCGCCAACCTCGCATTAGCACACGCTGTGGGAAATGATTCGACTGGAGAACAAATATTCAAAAACAGAATGGGCGAAGCGGTTACTGCTCTTGATATCCAAGAAAATCTCCTTGAACAGTGCGAAAACCTCGCACAAGAGTTTGAGCTACCTCAAGATGAGTTACAGACACTTATACTATGGAGAGGTGTACTTGACGCTGCAAAAAATAATCCATCAAAAGCAGACAAAATAATCGAATGGCGAGCTAAAAAGCAACTTTTACAGCACTACACAGCCTCTATAGGAGATGAAGAAGACGCTTCTCGTGTTGTCACTATGTTGAACAATGCATGGGATCACCTTGACCCAATTAAGAATATTGGCAACAAATGGATGCAGTCAGACAAAGATGCAAGTATACAAGATGAGCTTATTGATGCTTTTACATATGATTGCCCTACATCAACTCGTGCTTTTCAGCGAGCTAGGTTTATTCGAAGAAATCATTCACGAAGTGATAATGCACGTATGGATTGGGCTGGAGGGGTTAGTAGAGGTAAGCCTATCTTGGTCCCTCACCCATATGGAAGCAAGGCGCCTAAAGTTTTTTAAATCTATCTTTATCCCTGCCCTTTAATTTTCCAATGGCCTTATTGATATGCGGATCAAGGTCAATGCCTTCCCTGTTTGCAAGACACATAACACAGTAGATAATATCTGCGAGTTCATCGCCGAGGTCTTCGTGCTCTTCACTGGGTTTTTTTGGCTTATCGCCATATTGGTGGTTAATTATTCTTGCTGCTTCGCCTACCTCTTCTGAAAGCCTTGCAAGAATGCTCAGTGCAGACCAATACGGCTTTTCAAGTCCCTGAACACTTTCATCGATTTCGTCTTGATACTGTTTAATCATATGTAGAATATACCACTAATATTTCATGCCGGCAGCTTTACGCTCAAACTCAGATGCATATGAACTAAAATCACCAATATCACCCTCTCGCTGTGAAATCTCACTTTCTAGGTCTGCTTTTTCCTTTTCGAAGTCTTTTTGTATCTGTTGTATTTCGTTCATAAGATCATTGATTTTGTACGCGTCTTTAGAATTAGAGAATGCTCCATCACTCCCTGAAGCCATGTCTGCTTCAAAAAAACTTATTTTAGATTTTATATCTTGGACTTGCTTTTTTACTTCAATATCACGGTTTTCGATAGTACGTCTCATCTCATTGACCTCTATTTGCAAAGCCTGTACTGCTTTTTGGATATCAGATGATGCTTGTTTCATTAATTGCTGTGCTTTTGCCATATGTTTACATTTTATAAAATAATGTAGTTTTATTCAGTTAATTACTTCACAATCTGTAAGAATAGTTTGGCACTCAAGAACTAAAAAAGACTGACGAAAGCCAGTCTATTTTAGTTGGTGGGTGATGAGGGACTCGACCTACCTTCGGCAGGCCCAGAACTTCACTCACGAAAGCATAGCTTTCGGAGGAAGATTCTCTTGCGAAGTGCCCCAGGCACTTCTCACCCCTCCCTCGGGTCGGACGTTCGAGCTCACAACTCAAGAACTAAAAAAGACTGACGAAAGCCAGTCTATTTTAGTTGGTGGGTGATGAGGGACTCGAACCCCCGACCCCCTCGGTGTAAACGAGGTGCTCTAGCCAGCTGAGCTAATCACCCTGAGTAAATAACTACGTGATAATAACACAAAATTACTTGGTGCGCGAGAGTCTAAATATGCTCGCAGAATTTCAGTTCTGCTCGGCCAAGCAATGAAAACTCAACATATTACTAGTATGTTTCGGGACTTGTAGTTCAAGTCCTTATCTCATAATTGAAAAATAACTGCTAGAAAACAGTTATTTTTCAATGGTGCGCGAGAGAGGACTTGAACCTCCACAGCCTTGCGGCCACCAGCCCCTCAAGCTGGCGCGTCTACCGATTCCGCCACTCGCGCATGATGTATAATGATAACTCCGTAATTCTACGCATTTTGGTGTAAAAACTCAAGTCTATACATGATTTTTACGTGCGAGGCATGTGATCGTATAAGTGCTCCATTGAGTATTCTTGCCTAAGTAGTGGTTTGATTGCTTCCATGCTCACGTCTATCTTAACACCGGGATTCATAGTGCCATATGGATCAAAAATAGCTTTTAGTTTCTGAAAAACTGCATACATTTCATTTCCTACGAGCGTCTGTAGGTATGGACCTCTCAAACGTCCATCTCCGTGCTCCCCACTTGTGCTGCCACCCATATCTATAACCATCTTGTAATAATCATTCATGATCTTAAATACTTTTTGCCTGTCACCAATCTGACTAAGGTTTAGAAATGGTTGCATGTGTAGGTTTGCATTGCCAGCATGACCCCAGAAAGCAGCTCTCAATCCATGTTTCTCGAATAATGCATATATACCATCAATATAATCTTTGAATCTATCTGCAGGCACGATGCCGTCTTCTATGATCGGGACTGCTTTCGCACCGCCATCACTGTACGCCATGACTGCCGCAGCACTATGACGAATCTTCCATAAATCATCTTTCTTAACTGGATCTGTCTCTACTTTGTACGTAACTTGCTGTTGATTGAGAATTTTTATCGTTTTTTTGGTCAGACGTTTCTGGGCTCTGTCGCTGTTGTTATCAAATTCTATGAGCATAACAAGCTTACTGAACGGTGGGTCAAGAATACCTTGAAGCTGATTAGGGTTGTATTGGTGAATAAAATTCAAGAGTTGTTCGTTTACAACCTCAATTGCACTCGGAGAATCTGGAAGCTTACCTAGCTGCGCAATCACCTCCTGTGCAACTTGTAAATCGTCGAAAGCAGCCATGATTAAGGTTGTGTTTGGATTATATGGCACTGTATCCAGTGTAGCTTCAGTAACAACACCAAGAGTCCCTTGTGAACCAACAAACAGTGGTGTGAGATCAAATGAACCGTCTTTGCGCTTAATTTCGGCTAATGCATAACCGGCTGAATTCTTCGTAACGTTCAGTGAAAAGGACTTTATGAGATCACTGTTCTCCTCTATAAGTGCATCAACTGATCGATAAATCTCACCTTCAAACGTTGCAAGTCCTAGTTTTTTGTTTAGCTCACGCTTTGATACGCGTTTCGTTTCGATAATTTCGCCATTCGCCAAAACAACTCGTAGGTTCGTGACATAATCCCTTGTATTGCCGTACTTTACAGATTTTTCACCACCTGCGTTGTTTCCGATTGAGCCTCCGACCGTACAGTATTCAATAGACGATGGAAACGGCGGCAAGAAACGGTTGTGTGTATGCAAGGTTTGCTGCAGCTTGCCATAATTAATCCCCGGCTCAATAACAACTGTGCCTGATTTACCGTCAAACTCAAGAATGCGATTCATGTGCGCAGGAAAAACCATCATGATACCTTCTCCGAGCGCTGCACCAGTTTGATCAGTCCCTGAGCCTCGGGCAGTCATAGGGATCACGCGACCCCTCTCGGCTAGTTGCCACGTGAAGCGAGCTGTTTTACGGACATCACTTTCACTCCTGGGATATACAACAATAGCTGGCGTGAGTGCAAATACACTTGTATCTGTTGAGAAATATTTACGGGCATCAACTCCCGTCATTACTTCTCCAGATAGATGTTCTTGCAGATAGTGGGCAACTTTACTCATAAAAATTTAAAGACATTTCCTCGTACTAAAACATTAGCATTTACTGGAATAATCATATCATACCGAGCACAACATTAGCCTTTATCTTCCTAGGATCATTCACTACCGCAAAACACTACCGTCGCGAATCATCCATTGTTCTACGGAAGCGTAGCGGCCATTCGCAGTATTAATTGTGGTTGGATTGAAATTTGCGATTGGTTTACGAGTCACATACAGGAACCTAGGCTGATACAAACTGATTGAGGGCGCGTCGTTTCGCCATGCCTCTAGGAATGGCTTATATTTCACCGCACGAAGCGTATCATCTGATCGTGTTCTACCCGCTTCAAGCGCGTCATCAGCGGCAGCTGATTGATACTCACTAAAGTTTAGCCAGGCACCAGAGCGTGGCGTTGCCTGGGAGCTATGCCAGTATGCAAATACATCTGGGTCAACGCCGAGGGAAATACCGTATAGCAATATGTCATATCGATGATCTGCAAGTGCTGTTTGTAGATCATTGGCATTTTGTAGATTAACCTGTAACTGAACACCTACTTTTGCCCATTGTTTTTGCAATTCTTGAGATATATAGGTGTATTCGCTATTTGATTGTGAATACAATTGCAACACTAGTGGTTTGCCGTCTTTACTTCTGATGTTATTACCACCTAAAACCCACCCTGCTTCATCTAGAAGGGCTTTTGCAGCTTCAATATCATACGGTAGCTGTACGATTTGGTCGTCATACCCTAAGTGTGACTGTAGTAAAGGGCTTTTACTCGGTATTACGGGGTAGCCAATACCGCTAACGATTTCTGGTTGGTTGGTTGCATGTGTGAGAGCCCGTCTTACTTTATCGTCACTGAGAATCTGTTGGCTTGTTTTCATAAACACTGACACCTGACTCGCTACAGGAACATTGTACTCAGTAAACTTTCGGTCAGTATGCGTGTCTGGAACGTTTTCAATACCTGATATTGCAAATAGTTCTTGACTTGCAATACCGCTCAACAATCGTTCTTCACTTCGCAGTGCACGTATTACAAAGTAATCTAACTCGGGACTACCTCTGTGGAATGATTTGTTTGGCAGTAAACCAATACGCTCTTCTCGGGTGGCAGCTGTGTCACCCTTCACCTCTATGGTGTCCCATTCAAACGGCCCTGTGCCGACTGGATTAGCCGTATTGAATAAGCTTGCTCTCATCTGCGTCATTTCAATGTCTTTGAGTAGATGCTGGGGTACGATGCCATTCGTGAGCGAGTGTGGAAACGATGTTAACGGGTTTGGGAGTGTAAATATCACTGTTCTTGGACCATCTGCAGACACCTTGACATCCTGCCAACTAATCAAGAGTGGAGACCGCGCATCAGGGTTTTGGATAATTCTATATGTATATACAACGTCGTCACTAGAAAATTGTTCGCCATCATGCCATAGCACGTCATCGCGAAGTTGTAGTGTGTAGATCGTTTCGGTGTCATCAACAGCGATAGATGCCGCAAGATCCGTCACGAGATTATTTGCATCGTCATAACGCATTAAGCCCGAAAACAATAGGCGTGATACCGCACTATCAACAGCACCAGAAGCATACACAGGGTTAGCATTCGTGAATGTACCAAGTATTCCCTCGGTGTATATTCCACCTGGAACAGCCGCGATTTTCTGATAGTAATCGTCCAAAGAACGAGTTTGAACAACAACACCACCTATCAATACAAGGACTAAAAGTAGCCAGCTAAACATAAACCGCCGTACCTGCGTCAGGCGCACAAGACGCCTTATGAACAGTTTTTCAAGATTTTCTTCAGCAAGCGCCCCAACGCCTTCAACTTGGCGTTTACGACGCCGAAACGTCCTTCTAAGACGAAGCTTCGTTGTCCTATCAATCATTACTGATTACTGGATAATTCCAAGTATCAGAGAGGCAGCAAAAACAAATGCCGTAATAATCGTGATTTGATGCAGCGACTTATCAGATCCACGTCGTACCGTGTTTACCTCGCCACCACCACCAAGCCCCGCACCAAGACTTGCCCCCCGAGTTTGGATTAAAATTAATATAATCAGTAGTATAGTTGCGCCAATTGTTACGTAGTTGTAGATATTCATCGTTCCTCCAGTATGGTCGATACCAAGTAGTTTACCAAGCCAATCACCATTCCAGCAAGTATTGCCGTTGTAAAGCTCGTAACTTGAAGTTGCGGGTACAGTTTACTCACTATCAAAACCATAAATCCATTTATCACAATCATGAACAGGCCAAGACTGAATAAGATAGCAGGAAGCGACAGTATAACCACCAGTGGCTTGATGAATGTATTTACAACTGCAAGAATCAAGCCAGCAATGATTATTACATTGACGCGGCTATCGTAGCTGATGCTACCAGAAAAAAGACCTGCAGCGATCCAAAGACCAAGGCCGCTCACGAACCAACGAATAAAAAATCGAGCAAAAGGACCACGTTTCATAATTACTCTACATTGTAGGTTAGCGAAGCGACCTCGGCAAGTCATTGCTCATAACTTCGTACCCATTCTCGGTTATAAGTACGTTGTCTTCTATTCTTATACCTATGTTTTCCTCTGAAATGTAGATGCCTGGTTCAACGGTAATAACCATACCCGGCTTAAGTGGAGCATGATAATCACCCATGTCATGAACATCAAGACCAAGAAAATGCGAAATAGCATGCGGGTAATAATCTCGAACGGTTTTACCTTTTTTAGGCAACAGTGAGAGTCCGCGTAAATACGTCTCCATAATTATTTGAGTCTTAGTCTCGAGTTGTTTTATGGATATTCCCGGCTTAAGCAATTCAAAAACATCTTTTTGTGCCTCAATAACTGCTTGATGCACACTAGTTTGCCTTTCCGTTGGATCCCCCACTGCAAAAACGCGCGTTATATCAGCTGCATAGTTCTCAACCTCTGCGCCAACATCAAGAAGTACTAAGTCGTCCTGGGATAATTTCGCATTATTATCCATATAGTGTAGGATCGTAGCGTTGCCACCACTCGCTATAATTGCACCATACGCATGCTTTGCGTTGTGGCTTAGAAATGCATGAGTTATAGCCGCATCAATCTGGTACTCATACGTAAAGTCACCCAATGACTGCTGAACACGCCCCAATGCATCGGATGTTATAAGTATTGCTGAACGCATAGCAGTTAACTCTTCGGGTTGCTTTATGCAGCGCAGTTGTGAAACATCATTTCTTATATCAACCAACTTTTCTGAAGAAATAATAGAAGCTAGTTCTTCTTGCAGTCGTATCCGAGCAGGATTGATATACATACCGTAATCATTAATAAAAGCTTTTGGAGAAACTAGCGTACCAACTGTTTTTGCGTTTCTTAAATCTTTTTTTAACGTACTCAACCCCGCTTTATTACTTAAAACTGTAGCTATGCCACTTCGAGACGAAAGTTCACTGTCTTTAACTGAACCCTCGAATATTTCAAGATACTCACCCCTTTCTGGTAAGACAATGTATTCCTTGTCTTTTGCCATAACGAGAAGTGCGTTCGGCTCCTCAATGCCTGTGAAGTACCAGAACGAACTGTCTTGACGAAATGGGAATGTACTATCACTATTTCGCTGAAGCATGCCATTCCCAGCAATAACTATTAATGACGCGTCGCTTAATTCACGTAAAGATTGCCTATTGGCAGTAAAGAATGCATTCGTGAACAAAGTTTTTTTCATAGATTACTGAAGTATAACAAAATTATTATAGAGATTGAGTGATATCAGACCGCACATGAACCATAAAACTTTGAGCCCAAAATTTATATGCTCTGTCGCTTGGATGGAAGAAGTCCGCGGCGTAATTTCGCCAACTATCGTTTTTCCTTGTAATCTCATAGAGTTCTGCGACCCGTAAGTCATATTCCTTTGCTAGTTCTCGTACTTGAGCACTTGCACGAAAAGCATTTGATTCATTTCCTCTTTTTATGCCACCTCCAAAGTAGGGCATTGTTGAGATGACTGTTTGCGGTGGTAGTTGAGACATAATACTGTTCATATCCTCACGGAATGAGCTCTCACTATACGAACCCATATCATTAGCCCCTATTTCAATCGTAATAACATCGTCTTGGCTTGGTTCAAGATTTTTAAGCGCAGGTAATTGCGTATCGATGACGTCTTGAAGTCTCGCTCCACTTTTACTTAAATTAATAACTTGCAAATCTTGATCAAGTCCAACATTAATTTCTGATGCTATCAAACCCACATACCCAAGTTCTGGATCAGAGGCCCCAACTGACTGCGCAGCAGAATCACCGAGTGCAATATACCTGCGAGGTGCGTTCGGTAACTCCGTTGCACGCTGATCCCAATATGCTTTATAGTTTTCAACCTGAGGCCCAACGACTATATACGCCCTGACTACAAAAAAACTAATAATTGATACAATGACTAGTATTACTATTATGAACATTTGGAATACCTTCTTCTTGGTTACTGTGTACTTCATTATTTAGACTGCCTTTGTTGGGCTCTTATATATTGTTTCAATATTGCCGCCCGCTTCACCCCAATCACTTTTTCAAGTTCCCAATCTCTTGCCTGCATAATACCCTTCATGCTGCCAAAAGTCTTTAGTAACTTCTTGCGAGTTTCTGGCCCGATTGTCGGAACATCATCAAGCAAACTACTCGTCTGACGCTTCACCTTTAATACTGAGTGATAACTGACTGCAAATCTATGAGATTCATCACGTATGCGCTGTAGGAGTTTTACGATATGTGAATTTCGCGGTAGCAATAGTACGAGAAAATCCTCGGACTCTGTTACAAAACCGCCCAGCCTGTGAAGTTCTGCATGATCTACGAATACGTTCGACTGTGACTTATGGACCACGATCTCTTCTTCACGTTTTGCGAGTCCAATGCATGGAATGTCGTATTCTTTCTCATTGCGTGCCTTTAACGCGGCACTGAGTTGCCCTTTCCCGCCATCTATCAAAAGCATACTTGGTTTGCCCCATTGGGATTCATATTTCTTCTGCAATCGCCGCTGCACAACTTCATGCATGTGTGCAAAGTCATCATTACCGGGGATGCGCATTTTGAACTTTCGGTATGCAGCCTTGTCGGGCACGCCACTCACGAATACCACCATACTAGCGACGGTGTCGGTGCCGGACATATGACTAATATCGAATCCTTCTATTCTCCGGGGAACGGGCACACCTAATAGTGCACTCAAGCCCATTAATCCCTCGTCTTTGCTTATATCTAGTGATTCCCTATCACCAAAGACTATTTGCTTACGAAGACTTTTAAGTGCCAGTAGCTTGTTTCGTATCTTCGCAGCTTCCTCAAAGGCATGATCAGCCGACGCTGCCCTCATGTCTCTCTCTAAGGATCTCATGAGTTCAGTTCTATCACCCTTAAGGTACCTCATAAGATTCTTGAGGTCATTTCTATATGCATCAATTTTAGAAGGGTCATCTTCAAGTCCTGGGCACAGCCCTAGGTGCGCCTGCAAGCAAGCTCTTTTTGGTACGACTTTTGTATGTGTTGAGTATGGAAAAATACGACGTAAATACTTAAGCGCCCTACGAACGCTCAAACCACTAAAGAACGGACCGAAATAGCGAGCCCCGTCATCAAGCGGTCTTCGAGTTGTACTCACCGTTGGATGATCATCACGGTGATTAACCCGAACATACGT
>JBGTLD010000038.1:0-2521 GCA_041744275.1 Saccharimonadales bacterium (SeqCode)
TCGGTTTTTTTTAGAATACGTTTCTGTTCATCCATTGGAGGAAGTGGAATTAGCATTTTTTCCATATTCTGCTTACTCAGGCCCTCTCTTGATACACCTACTTGAAAATCATCTATATGTTTCTGGAAGTAACTTGAAATAAATATCATGTGTATTAGTCTCGACTGATCGTGAATAACTGGACGGACAATACTTACATGCTGACTAACATTAGCTCGACCAATGTCAGTTGGAATAACTGATGATCTTCCAATCGAAGCTCCAGTAATGTTTAAAAGTACATCATTTGGCAATACTAAAGTATTGGACATCTTCTGATAAGTATCTTCATTAATATGTGCTGCGTTATTAATTCGCAAACCATCATTCCAAACGTTTTGTGATCTTAAAAAAATAGGACCCTCAGTTGTGTAAACAGATTTTCCACCACGTGGTGTACTTCCAGAGCCAATCTTCTTCGTAATTTGACCAAGTCTTACCCATTTCCAGGTACTTGGGATACTAAATGATATTTCTTCTGCCATGATTTCGGGGAAGGGTTTTTGCTTTTTTATTTTGCCTTCTTTGATTAACTTTTGCTTTTCTACTTGGATTTGTTGGTATAGTTCTTCGCCGGTGCCTTCACTTGGATCTTGCGGAATTAGTTTACCCGAGACTGCTAGGTGCAGGATGGTTTTCTTGAGTCGTTCTATGCCTCCAGGTACGTGAATGTACTCGTCAAGATTATCTACTAATGTACGAAGGTCATTAACGGTCATGGTGTGCGAGTGCCTCGGTGAGTTCTGTTTTTATTTGCTCTAAGATTTCTTTTACTTCGGCTTGTTTGCTGCGGTAATCTTTCAGCACTTCTTCTGGGTTAAGCTCATCTACCTCTACAATGTTTGGGTTTTTGATGTCTAGGTTGTAGCCGCGTTTTTTGATTTCGTCTATGCTGACTTTCCAAGCAACATCAGTTTCTTGGCGATCATTCCACCATTCCTTTATAGTGTCGAACTCTTCAATACGAATTGGCTTGGTTTTGTTGTAAGCCTTTACGCCTTCAGGCAAGCGGTGTTCGTAGTACCAGACGTCCTTGGTTGGCTCGCCCTTCGTAAAAAATAGCAGGTTGGTAGCGATTGAGGTGTAGGGTGCAAAAACGCTATTTGGCAGGCGAACAATAGTATGCAGGTTGCATTCTTCAAGTAAGTGTTCTTTTATGCGTGTTTTTACACCTTCGCCAAATAATGTGCCATCTGGTAAAACAATACCGGCTCTACCACCTGGTTTGAGTAAGCGGACAAACAGCTGCAAGAATAAATCAGCTGTTTCGCGTGTACGCCCCCAACTCGGAAAGTTATCTTCTATACCATCTTCTTCTTTACCGCCAAATGGTGGGTTAGCCGTAATACAGTCTACATAGTCTGCGGGACCGTAACTGGTGAGTGGTTTACGTAGCGTATTATCGTTCCGAATATTGTAGGGTTCTTCTATTCCATGCAGAATCATGTTGGTACTGCATAGCAAGTATGGCAACTGCTTCTTTTCAACCCCGTACACAGAGTCTTCTAGTAGCTTCAGATCCTCTGGAGTCTTTGCCTGTGGCCGCATGTGTTCAATGGCATTGCTCAAGAAGCCACCTGTACCACAAGCTGGGTCAAAGACCTTCTCGCCAAGTCGTGGGTTTACCATTTCCACAATAAACTTAGTCACTGGCCGTGGTGTGTAGTATTCACCTGCGTTACCAGCACTCTGCAAACTGGCAAGCAAGTTTTCATATATGTCATTGAAGCTATGGCGATCATCTGTTGAGTTAAAGTCAATTTCGTTAATTTTATTGATCACTTGGCGTAAAAGCGTGCCGTTTTTCATATAATTATATGAACCTTCAAAGGCCGCTCGGATAATATCGGCTCGTTTGTTGCCAGTAGATTGCAACTGGCTCAAGGCTGTAAAAAGATCGTTATTTATAAAGTCTAGCAGTGCATCGCCAGTAATTCCGGCTGGATCAGCTGCCCAATTACGCCACTGGTACTGGCTTGGTATAACCGAAGTGTAAGTGTTGTCTAGAAATTCTTTTTGCTTCTCACTGTCATCTAGTACCTTGAGGAAAATCAGCCATACTAACTGACTAAGCCGCTGTGCATCACCGTCTACACCCTCGTCTTTTCTCATAATATCTTGAATGGTTTTTATAAGTCCCGATGTAATCATTTTATGCCTTTCTGTTTTGCCTCTAAATAGGATGTATCGCTAAGCCGCTTTATAGATTTGATTGGGTCTACTACATGAAGTGACTTCATTTGTCTTTGTGCCATAATCTTTAGCTTTTCAAACCGTTCCTGTTTTGTTGCTTTTTGGCTTAACAACTCTGCGTTGTAACTTTCTAAGTTAGACAGTATTACTAGTTCGTTGATGCTAGCTGTGTCCCGTACGTTCATATTATTCTTAGCTTCTTGTTTGTTCTCGTCTCTCCATTGTTTAGCACTTTTCCCAAAAACAACTAAATTAAGTAAATCTGCTTCGTCAGCATATGCGAACTTCT
>JBGTLD010000039.1:0-2893 GCA_041744275.1 Saccharimonadales bacterium (SeqCode)
TTACAGCAATTGGAATCGCGAAAGAAATCGAAAAAGGTATGCGTGCTGATTTGCCAGACGACGCTAAAAAAGCGAAACTTAACCTTAGTAAAATACCGAAAGACGAATACAAGCACCTCATCAAAGATTTATCGGCTCAAATGGAGCTTGCAGCTGCAAACTTGGAATTTGAAAAAGCAGCAGAATTTCGTGACATTATTGATGACATTAAAAAGAAAATGTCATAAATATCAGGCTGCGACATTCGAAACTTCTACAAGATTCTTGATTATTCTGATCTGAGCCTTCGCGACACCTTCTGGGTCACGTTGCGGTGCGAGATGGTTTGCACGGGGGTCCTCATATACTTCATAGTGATTGAACAGGTATTGAGATCTGGAGCGTACACCTTGCTCTGGAAAAAATTCATCTTTATTAAATTGCAGGGCAGCAGTTTTAACGCCAAGGCTACCGATATATCTCACACGTTCTCGAATGTCACACTGTGCTGCTCGTAAGCCTTCTGCTACGGTAAAAAACGGATTCACTCCTATGTGTCGCAATTCATTATGCAAAAAGCTCTTAGGATGCTGATTGTATAAATCTGGAAGTGAAGGGATGAGTTCTTTTGTTAAGAATTTAGGTAGTCGCCATAGCATGGTCCTTAACGTATGTGCATCTAGTCCTGCAGAGCCGACTAATGTGAGTGTCCGAAATCTCTCAATATCACTATGTAAGAGTAGGTCTGTTGCGATAAACCCACCCATAGAGTGTCCACTCACATCACATAACGTTGTATCAATGAGTCTATCGTTTGCGGCATCAAGTACAGCCGTAATCGCTGCGGTGTGTACGGATTCGGGTGTGACATAATATTGGGGGTGTATTAATAGTTTCGCACGAACAGGCTGCATGGTGAGGGAAGGTTTGCCATTTTGAGCGAAAGCCGTACGAATATTTCGATATGCGGGCTTCGACGCGCAATAGCCGTTCACATAGGTCATGACAACTGGATCAACGACATGTTTTGGTTGCTCAATCGTAAATGGTACTTCTACCCCCGCTACATGAACCTTACCGTGTACAAGTCGTGTATTAATTTCACTTACCTTGTCTGTCTCAAATTCTATGTCAGCATGACTAGCGAGCTCGTTAGAATCAGCCGGGATTACATGTGTAATAATTGGCTGTTCTAAATAACTCATAGTTTAGATGTTTTGTACCATAGTAATTACGCTTATGGTACAAATTCGTAAAGCTTTTGTAAAGATGATTAGGTGTGGATTGCTCTGCTATACTGTGTACCAATGGCAGCAATAAAGAAAAAAGATGTATTAAGATTGGCGAAACTTTCACGTATAGCTCTATCTGAGAACGAAGTGGCAGATCTTCAGCATGAGATCGAGGCGATCTTAGCTTATGTTGAGGTGTTGCAAACATTAAAACTCGATGACATTGCGCCTACCTATCAAGTATCAGGCCAAAAGAATATTATGCGAGAAGATATTGAGAAACCCGTCCTCGCTTCTCCTGAGGACTTATTGCAGAATGTTCCAAGCAAGCAAGGTAATTATATTAAAGTGAATAGGATGATTGCGTAATCATGTCAGCTTGGGAGCCAATAAAAGAGATTGCAAACAAGGTTCGAAGCGGCCAGTTGACTGCTGAAGGCCAGGTTGAAAAAGCCTTAAAAATTGCGAATGAGACACAAGAGTATGATGCGCTGATTACAGTTATATCGAAACGCTCGATTGAGAGAGCAAAGCATATAGATGCGCTTATAGCTGACGGGAAAGACCCCGGTGTGCTCGCAGGCGTTCCATTTATTGCGAAGGATAATTTTTTGGTATTTGGCGCCGACACAACAGCGGGAAGTGCTATTTTGAAGGGCTTTGATGCTCCATATCAAGCAACAGCTATAGAAAAGCTCGAAAAAGCAGGCGCGATTTGTGTTGGTAAGGCAAATCTTGATGCTTTTGCACACGGCTCTAGTACCGAAAATAGCGATTACATAGTCACAAAAAACCCTCATGACAAAACACGAGTACCCGGAGGGTCTTCAGGTGGATCTGCTGCTGCAGTAGCACTTGAAATTGCTCCCTTTGCACTCGGTACTGATACGGGTGGCTCTATACGATTGCCAGCTGCATATTGTGGCGTTGTTGGGATGAAGCCAACCTATGGTCTTGTTTCTCGGAGTGGTGTTGTTGCGATGGCCAGCAGCACGGACGTGATTGGACCTATCACGAGAACTGTCGCTGACGCTGCAATAGTTTTGGAGGTTATGGCAGGCGTTGACGAGTTAGACAGCACAACAATACCCCGTGATGCGAAGCCCTACGATAACAACGAAGAAGATCTTACAGGTAAAAAAGTAGGCATCATCAAAGAGTACATGACAGATAGTTTACGCCCAGAAGTAAAGGAATTGGTTCTCGCTCAAGTAGAACATCTAAAAAAACTTGGCGTTGAGGTTGTAGAAGTTAGCTTGCCGTCACTTGAATTTGCACTTGCTTGCTACTATATTATTTGTCCCGCTGAGGTTAGCAGTAATTTGAGTCGTTATGATGGTCAAAGATTTGGCTATACTCATAAAAATGCACAGTCGCTTGATGAGAGTTATGAACAAAGCCGTAGTCATGGGTTTGGTGCGGAAGCGAAGCGCCGCATAATGATCGGCACATACGTACTTTCAAGTGGCTACTACGACGCATATTATAAAAAAGCCCAGAAGCTACGAACCAAAATGATTCATGAATGTGCGTTAGCTTTTGAGGGTATAGACTATATGATTGGGCCAACTGCACCAGACATAGCATTCAAGATTGGGCATAACACCACCGATCCATTACAAATGTATCTAACCGACATAATGACAGTAGCTGCCAACCTCATAGGTATACCGTCTATTAGT
>JBGTLD010000040.1:0-21880 GCA_041744275.1 Saccharimonadales bacterium (SeqCode)
GCGTGCCCAAAAGTCTGCAAATACGAGTGAAAAGTCTCCTCGTAAGCTGACTACGACAGCAGCAAAAGTAAAAAAACCAGTCATAGCTGCCCGAAATATTGGCAGACGAGAGTATCACCCAGTAAAATTACCGAATAACAAGCTTGGTAATTTCCTAACTAAGAGCAGAAGATTCACTCCTGTATTTTTAAGAAACGCGTGGAAAGAGCTCAAGCTGGTTGTATGGCCCACAAATCGTGAAACATTACGGCTCTCAATGGCAGTGTTCGTATTTGCACTTGCATTTGGCGCAGCCATTGCCGGTGTTGATTTCCTATTAGAAAAACTATTTCAAGAGGTCTTATTATAATGAGTAAACGTTACGATTCACATAAACAATGGTACGCAATTCACACATACAGTGGATACGAAGAAAAGGTAGCTGAAAGCATTAAGCAACGTGCTGACAGTCTTGATATGAAAGACAAGATATTTCAGATTCTTGTACCGAAAGAAAAAATGATAGAAGTGAAGAACGGCAAAAGAAAAGTTGTTGAAAAGAAGATATTTCAGGGTTACGTCGTTGTGCAGATGAAAATGTCTGAAGATGCTTGGTATATCGTCCGTAACACACCATCAGTTACAGGCTTTGTTGGTTCAGGTACAGAACCGACACCAATTGACAGCGATGAGATAGAAAAGATCATGAAGCGTATGGGTCGTGCTGAACCAAAGCATAAGATTGACTTCAAAGTTGGCGAAGTGGTCAATATTACTGATGGTCCATTCAAGGGCTTTGATGGCTCAATTAACGAAGTGGATCTCACAAAAGGCAAGCTTAAGGTGTTGGTTAATATGTTCGGACGCGAAACACCTGTTGAACTCGACAGTCTTCAGGTTAAACGAGTTTGATGCATTCACAACTAGACAACTAGCAACATATGTCGTATAATTTATGACTGTTACATATCTGTATGATTGAATTGCTTCACATAAATTCACATACAAATACATCTACTAATTTGGAGAATATTTACAATGGCAAAAGAAGTAAAAGCAAACTTGAAAATGAAAATCAAAGGCGGGCAAGCAAGCGCTGCGCCACCAGTTGGTAGTACCCTTGGTCAGCACGGTGTAAACATGATGGATTTTATTAACCCATTCAATGATGCTACGAAAGAGCACATGGGCAAAGATCTTACCGTACACATAACTATTTACACTGACAAGACTATGGATTGGCGCTTTGTCACCACTCCAACTGATGATTTGATCAGAGCTAAACTTGGTATCAAAAAAGGATCTGGGCGGCCAAACACCGAGAAGATTACTAAGAAATTAAGCGATAAAGACTTAACAGAGATTGCTGAAATCAAAGCACGCGACATGAACGCAGAAGACGTAGAAGCTATAAAAAAGATGGTAGCTGGTACAGCACGTAGTATGGGTGTAGAGGTAGAAGGCTAGTAGTATGTCTTCAGTAGAGCTTGATCCGGTTAACCAAGGTGAAGCATTTCGATTTGTTGAATCACAACCAATGAGTGCACGAATTTCTACTGTTACTCGAATTATTTTTCAATCTTTCCACAAAAGTATCGAATCAATTGCAGATGTCGAACAAGGTCGACATGGTATCGTTGATGTGCCTAAAAAACTAGGCTCAACGATTAACATGAATCACCCTCCACTTCGGCATGGCAAAGACGCTTTAACTCGTCGATAAATCTTAATTAAAGTCTTTGACTGCGTAGTAAAAACTATCGCTCACGGTACGCTTACTCGGGCGACGTAAGTGTATTCTATCTCTAAGAACTGTGTATATTTACTGAAGCGGTTTCTATCATAGGCTAGTGTTATACGCTTCATCACAAAGACTTTTGAGTATCTGAAATGATTGCTTATGTCTTGGGGCCATGTCAATTGATGCATAATACTCACCGAACAGCTTAAGCGTTGACTGATAATAAGAAATGATTTTGCGGCGCTGCAATGCTGCCTCTTTACTTGTATCGGACTGAAGCTTTCTATATGCAAGAAAGTCATTAGTTAAATTGTTCATTCGATCAAACGGAAGTTTCGTATTTAGCCAAATCTTAAATAGCTCTAGGTCTGAATCGCGAATAACCTCTACGCGAGCAATCACGTCGCTGTCATTTTCTTTTCCAGGTATTTTTGTGTATAAATCTATAAGTTTCTCAATACGATCTGTATTGAGGTATTGCCGAGCAGTATCAGAGGATATAAATGCTTCATACTGTCCCATTAATTTTTCCTTGTTTGGCTGGTCATAGCTGTCTTCAATAAAATCATGAAGAACGAGTGTAATGAGTGTTTCCCATTCAAACGTTCTATGTGACAGCGAACTTAACATGTAGCTGTAGGCAACTGGTAATACGTGGTTCTCGAGCATATTACCACCAGTGCGGCGAGGTAAATTAGCGTGAAGTGCTGTCGCGAGTGAAAGAGCATCCGCTAGTAATTGATGGTGTTTTTTGAGGTTATCCCCTCGTATAACGTAATCTTCGTCCGGATAGCCTATTAAAGGCTTCTCTTCGCCTACATGTAAAAATTTTTGGCAAGCTGCCTGGAAATCTTCGAGACTAATGTGCACTGGTGAAATCACCCCATCAAGAAACTCTGCATGTCGACTATGTACATCAAGACTACCAGAGTCGTACACCTCCACGAGCTCACGTGGTGCGAGTGTACCTGTAATGATTGCAGAATCAGCATTTTGGTGGCGTATAACACCAAACTGAGATGCCCCGGGGAAAACTGCTTCATCTTCAGGAAAGGTTTCAATTCGTAGCAACAAAGACGCCAATGTAGGGTGTGGGTGTTCAAGTGACTGTGTTACATGCTCAGAGCGCTGGTCGATATCTTGTATGAGATGCATCTGTTTCCATCGTCGACGCAGTAACTCGTCAATATTTTGGATATCATGAGTTCCGTCATCTTTATAAAATAAATGGCTTGATGGACCAGTTCTCGAATGCAGGTACATTTCACGAGTCATAACCTGGAACTCAACAGGTATACCCCCGAAAATAGTATTAATATTGACTGATTGAAACCCAGTTTTACGCTTTTTTATATCTACGGCATGGGTGTAAGTAGCTGGTGGTGGTATATTGCGTAAAGTCCACTCTATTGGTTTGTCGCCATTTGGGTGCATCAGTTTCATGCCAAATGTACCGTCTACAATCTTAAGTAATTTTTCAACGCGATCAAATAGCATTGACTCATCCTCTACGACAATCCGCGACGCAACAAGGTCAGGGAGCGGCCAACCAAGCGCCGCTAACTCACGGTACTTGTGCTTATACTTTGGCGCAGAAGAACCATCTGTTTTAATTCGCCCGTATGATATTTCTGTACCAAATTCCGGAAACATCATTTCATGTATGAGGCCGGGTACTGGCTCTGCTTTTTCTCTGTATTTCCCTGCAAGCTCAAGTATTCGAGTTTCGTCCCTGTAAAGATGTTGGAGCGCGACATCACGTAACTCCGTAGAGGCGACCTGTTGACCAAGTAAGTCGAGTACAGGTGCATAAAAAGCAAGCGCCTCTTGGGCATCCAGCCAAGTTGAACCCGGGCGATCTTTATTTGGCTTTTGGATATTTGCAATGACCTCTGCACATTTGAGTAGCATACCCTCAATATTCATTTGTTCCATTTGCTCTTTAAACTTACTTAATTTTCCAAGGGTAAACACTTGACCTTGCAAGGATGGGTGAGGTACCAGGCTGCGATCTGCCATTACCTCTTTCACGTGTGGCACTGTTGATTGTTCGTAGCGTTTTCTAACAGATTCTTCGGCAATTGTCTCAAATGATTCGGCTGATTGAATAACACTATCAATATATATAATTGCATCGTTACCGAACTCAAGATTTCTGTGCGGCATGAGTGTTTCAATTAACTGTCTCTGTATTTCCGGACTACGATCAGGTTGCTGCATCATTAAATGAGGTGCAAAATCATGAAGAAGAACAGCGGCTTCTAGTTGCGGGGAGGGTTCTATCCATCTGCTCAGTGTATGCAATACTTCCATAGCATGATTTGGGTAGTTTCGCTCTTTTGTCGCGCCAGGCGACTGAAGTGTTCCATATAACGGATATATATCAATCATCAATTCTTCAACATCAAATGTGTTAGAAGGGTATAAAAAGCGTTCATTTAAATCGACAACTTCAGGTGTTGTATTACTCATATACACATATTTTAACATATTTATAGCTTTTTTGCACTACCTGTGATATAGTCTTTCTATTACTATTAATTTTGTGGGAGTTCAAATATTTGAACGCATGCACCACGAAAGGACACGACCTATGGCAAAGACCAAAGCAGACTTGCTTGCAGAAGCGAAAGAACTTAAGCTTGAAGTAACAACAAAGAACACCGTTGCAGAAATAACTGCGGCAATAGAAGGAGCTAAGAGTGGGAATACTAAAAACAGCGTTACTCCGGAGCCTAAAGAAGAACAAAAAGAAGAAGTAACAGTCGCTAAGGCTGGAAAGCGAAGCGCAAAAGCACTCGCTGAAGAAGAAGCGAAGGAAGCCAAAGAAGCACGAAAGTCAGAACAAGCACAAGCTGATGCCGAAGTGAAACCCAAGCAACCAGTCACAAAAGCTCGACCACTCATTGAGCGTCGGAGCAAAAACTACCGCAAGTCACACGCACTTATTAAAGAAGGTGCTACCTACTCATTAAAAGATGCACTAGAGCTTGCAACAAAGACAAGTACAGTCAAGTTTGATGCAACGGTAGAATTGCACGTTCGACTTGGTGTTGACCCGCGTCAAGCTGATCAAAATATCCGTGACACGGTCATTCTTCCTGCTGGAACTGGAAAGAATGTTCGTGTTGCGGTCTTTGCTGACGCTGATGGTGTTGCGGCAGCAAAGAAAGCTGGTGCCGACATTGCTGCCAGCGACGAGTTCTTGCAACAACTCGACAAAGGGACGATTAATTTTGACGTGCTTATCGTGCCACCTTCTATGATGCCGAAGCTTGGTAAATACGCACGAGTATTGGGGCCAAAAGGTCTTATGCCTAACCCGAAAAGCGGTACCGTATCAAACGATATTGCAAAAGCAGTAACAGAAGCCAAAGCTGGTAAGGTTGAATACCGAGTTGACAGCACTGGAATTGTACATCTTGGTGTTGGAAAAGTAAGTTTTGGTGTTGATAAGCTTATGGATAATGCCAAGGCAATTGCTGCGAGCATAAAAGGTAACAAGCCAGCGAGCATCAAGGGCTCTTACGTTAAATCACTCTTTATTACGACCACAATGGGTCCATCAATTCCTGTAGATGCGAACGAACTGTAAGTTCAATCTAGCCTACTAATAAAGCAGCTATCTTTTGGTAGCTGCTTTTTGATTCATAGTGATACTGGAATGATTAGCCATAACAACTTTACCAGTGCTATACTTGGATATAAGATGATATTACTAGGAATGACCGGGCCAATCAGCCATGGAAAGAGTACGTTTGCGAGTGCACTCCGTGCTTTTGAACCGGCAACTATTCACTTGGAGTCGAGTATTGTAATCGCTCGCGTTGCAAATTCGATGCATGCTAAATTGCAGAAAGTACCTGATCCGTATGATATGAATCAGCTCAACGAATGGTTGAAATATTTACCAGCTATACTTGAAGAAACTGTTCATCAATCATGTACATACGAGCAGGTTAGGCTAGAGCAAGCATCGATTGATCAGCATCCGGTAGAGTACCAGAAACTTATTATGCATGTGGAAAACTTATCACATCACCCAGAAATTGCGCGTCAAGCAATTACACCAGAAAATAAGGAAACATATAGACCATTTTTACAGTGGCTCGGTGGCTATTTGGCGCATAAAGTAAATGCAGGTATTTGGTATAACGAGATTGTACGGCTTGTGTATGACGCAGAGGCGGCCGGAGCAAAGCTCTGTATTGTTGGAGGTCTTCGCACACCAACAGATGCAGCTATCTTACGTCATGCTGGAGGGTTGATATTGAAAGTGTATCGTCCAGGGCATTTACAAAATGACATGCTCGATCCTACCGAACGTGAGCGCGACAACATTGGTGTTGACTGTACTATTATGAGTAATGGTAGTGTTGAAGACGTACAGCGCACCGCACGAAGAATACTCGAAGATCTTAAGAGTAATCGGCTACAAGTTCTATACCAAACAGTTAATTCCTAAGTTATTGCCTTAACTACGTCGAGATACGATACTGAGGAGCTTGTACGAAGTGCTCACGACACCGGGCTTGGTACTCAAATGTGCCATCTTCTGGTACGTAACTATCAAGCCCTTCAAGTATTTCTTTATCATTATCGAGTATCTGACTGAAGTGAGCAGGGAAAGTGCCGCAGCAATCACACACAGCGTACTTTGTAATAATAAGATCAGGTTTTAGTTGATGAAGCATGGGCATGATTGGCATGAGTAAGCCACGATAGTCAAGATCAAGTCCAGAAACGATTACTTCTTTTTTAGCAAGCAGCCAGCCTGCCACCGCTGCTGCGTCTTTTCTATCTTCAAACATATTGATCTCATCAACACTAATAACATTGAATCTACCTGGAACCTCTACTAGGCTTTTAACTACCATGGCTTCAACTGCGATTCCCACTCTAGATGTAATTTTGGCTTCTCGCTTATTTTGTTTTGGCTGAACATACACCACATCCATATCAGCGGCATACGCAAGTGGCGCAGTACGAGCAATGAGCTCTAAAGATTTTCCGCTCTTCATTGGACCCTGAATTAACGTAAATGACATTTAGGCAATAATACCAAAATATATAAGACACTCTAGTTGTAATATTTGCGTTAGTGCTTGCATCAGCTATTTGACAAGGCGTACACTATTATTCAATAGAGGGAGCCACAGTGAAAGAGCCGGAAACCACGGGTGTGTACAGTAACAGCCAAATAAAACGGGCTGTTTCAGATGGACATATTGTTTTTCATCCATATGTAGAGGAGCATATCGCTGGGAGTAGCATAGACGTTACGCTTGGATACTGGTTCTATAGAACCGAGCGCAAAAGCAATGGTGGGTTCTATAA
This sequence comes from Saccharimonadales bacterium (SeqCode), assembly GCA_041744275.1. Classification (GTDB taxonomy): domain Bacteria; phylum Patescibacteriota; class Saccharimonadia; order Saccharimonadales; family JBGTLD01; genus JBGTLD01. Next base: position 7,058 of record JBGTLD010000040.1, read on the forward strand.
CCCTTTCGACGAGGCAGACGTTGGTAGATATTTTGATGGACCGTTCCACGCAGTTACGCACGAACTATGGGCACAAAGTAACGGAAGAAGATTGTTTGCAGGCATACCTGCTGATCACCCAGTTATTATTCTTCGTCCTGGAGAAAGGATCTTAGCGCACACGCATGAATTTGTTGGCATAAAAGCACCTGGTACAAGCACTATGCAGGCACGAAGCACGTGGGGTCGTAACGGTGTTGCTGTGTGCCTGGACGCAGGATGGGGCGACCCTGGGTATATCAACCGCTGGACAATGGAAATCTATAATATGAATCAGCACGAAAGTGTTGTTCTGCCCGTGGGTGAGCGTATAGCGCAGTTGGTGTTTTATCACACCGGTCCAGTAGATCAAGAATATGCAAAAATCAGTGGTAAGTATCAGCCAGGCACTGGAGATGATTTGCCGAAGCTTATCGAGAGCTGGCGACCAGAACAAATGCTCCCGCGAGCCTACAAAGACACCCGTCGTAAACCGAAGGACGTGTAATTATGATGTGTAACTACGTTTCGTTTCAACCGATTAAGCATAAGGCTGCATCATGACTCAAGGGAAGTTTTTTGTTATAGAGGGCACCGACGGATCGGGCAAGGGAACACAGTTTACATTACTTGCAGAAAAGTTAACGAGAGAGGGTTATGATGTCGCTACGTTTGACTTTCCACAGTATGATCATGAGTCTAGCTATTTTGTTCGTGAGTACCTAAACGGAAATTATGGGTCTGCTGATGAAGTAGGGCCCTACACCGGTTCACTTTTTTATGCACTTGATAGGTATCACGCGAGTCGCGAAATTAAGCAAGCAATTGAAGCAGGCAAGATTGTACTTGCCAACCGCTTCACAGGCAGCAATATGGCTCACCAGGGTACAAAGTTTGATCATGCCGAACAACGTCGTGGCTACTTTATATGGATAGACAATCTTGAATTTGAAATGCTCAAGATTCCGCGACCGACTAAAAACATAGTACTAAGAGTGCCAGCTGAAACAGCGCAATTACTCGTTGATCAGAAAGAGACACGTCCCTATACAGACAAAAAGCGTGATCTTCACGAAGCCGATTTAAATCACTTAAAAAAATCTGTAGAAGTTTACGATGATCTCTGTCAGTTATTCCCGCGAGACTTTACAAGGATTGACTGTGTTCGTAGCGGAACACTTATGGATATTGACACGGTACACTCGTATTTATGGAACACAATTGAACCTCTCCTGCCACCAAAACCAGATAAACCATTACCTAATCAGAAAGGTTCGCTCATGCCAAACAAAGTTCCCAATAATCCGTATATTCAGAAAACAGAAAAAGGCTGGTCTATTTCTAAAGAAGGCAAAAATTTCCTAGAAGCATCGGTGACCGATACAACTGGTAATGTATATGCATTCACTGATAAGTTGAGTCCGCTCACAATTGCAGCTGCAATGGCTCGGCTCAGTAGACGAGCAGATGATATGAGGGTAACCATACTCGATGAATTTGCAGCCGCAACTGAGCAAAAAGATGAAAAGCTACTGCAAAGAGTCATCACTGCCTATGGCGATGACTCAGTTCAGCAACTCGTGGGTCAACATTTTGTTGTGGAAGGTGCCAGTAACTTACTCACAAAACAGCTTGAGTGGGGCCGATTAGCGGCATATCTAGAACAATCAACACGCTATATTTATTTTGATGATAAAGACGAACAGGGTAATTTCCGCTACTTTATACCAGAAAACCTCGACAAAAAGACTCGCAAAACATACGTTGAGGCTATGGATACCATCTTTGAAGTGTATTCAAAGATGGTGCATGAGCTAACATCACATCTACAAAATAACTCAAAGACACCGAAAGAAGAGCAAGATGGAGCCTGGCGTGCTGCAATACGCGCTCAGGCGTGTGACGCAATTCGGCCAGTTCTACCAGTTGCTACAAAATCGACTGTCGGCATTTTTGCGAGTGGCCAAGCACTCGAAGCAATGATTATGCGGCTTCGTGCGAGTGAAAGCCTTGAGGCCCGCACTGTTGGCGATCAAATACTACGTGAAACCCGAAAGATAATTCCAACGTTTTTGGAGCGTGCTGACAAACCAGAGCGTGGCGGTGCACTTACAGGATATCTTGCGGCCACACGCAATAACGTCAGTAAACTTACTGAGGAATACTTACCGGAAACACACAGTAGCGATGCGAATGCAGTGAGTCTGAGTTCAGTGTGGCCCCGAAACGAATTAGATCTCGTGCCGCACATGATATATGAACACAGTTCACTATCACTCGCAGAGCTACAGAACCGAATTGAAGCATGGGATATTGATAAAAAAGTGTCTGTATTCGAAGCCTACATGGGTGAACGCTTTAATCGTCGACATCGTCCAGGTAGAGCACTAGAACAAGCTCATTACACATGGGATCTGGTTTGTGACTACGGTAGTTTCCGTGACTTACAGCGACACCGCATGGTTGATGACTTGCAATGGCAAGCACTCACACCTCGATACGGCTATGAAATTCCTCAACTCGTAGAAGACGCAGGGCTCAGTGATCCGTTTGAGCAGTGTTTTGATCTCGCTGCGAAGCTGTACAGCGCCTTGCAGGCATCTAGATTTGGCTACGAAGCACAATATGCAACGCTGCTTGGCCACCGCATGCGCTGGAAAGTTACATACAATGCGCGAGAAGCTTTCCACCTGCACGAGCTTCGCACAAGCCCACAGGGGCATCCTGGATATCGTAAGCTTGTGCTCGAAATGCACGAGCAACTCACAAGGGTTCACCCAATACTTGGGAATGCTATGAAGTTTGTGAATACTGGTGAAGATCCAGAGCTATCTCGGCTTGCCGCAGAGAAGTATTCTCAGGAAAAACTAAAGAAATTATTGTAGTTAATTAAGAATATTTTGACTAGGGTATAATTCAGCGTCTTTTTTAAGTACTTCTAGCGCACTACCGTCTTTTCCTACCTCACGAAGAATTTGACGAGCTGCCAAGCGAGACAACTCGATATTAGGTGGCGCATCTTGCACAACCTCTACTCGTGGTTCATTTTCCATAGTTTCAATATCTCTCATAAATTCAGTTTATAGTATGTCATTATAGCTTTATTCTATGATTTTGTCAATGTTTTTATGTTTGTACAGGTACTAACGCAACTGATTGATGCATTATACGAGCCATAGCTGCTACTTGAGTAGGTATACGGTCAAACGGACTGATATCGATACCCTCTTCTTCGGCTAATCGTTGCCACTCACCCCGATCTGCACCTACTCTTATTATAAACTCGTGGTCATTGTGTGCGTTCATTTCAACTTGTAACATTTTTTCTCCTTTCAAAAGAAAAGGACCTCATCCTGATGTGGATGAGGTCCGGTTTGTACGTTTCTTGTTATATCGCTGTACTAAACGTTTGTAACCTCAAATCCACCAAAAATACGCACCACGAGGAGGTGATAGCACTTTGAGATGGTTGACATTACAGTATTCATTACAAAACCAAGTGTACACCCACGCATTTTTCTATGTCAAATGATTATTGTAAAAGGTGTCAATATATGCTATATTCTTATCTGTTACCAAAGACAACGCCCATTCTGTTTTCAGATATAAGAGACGTCGAGGTGCGATAATCTACTTTTTTGTAATTTGAGCACGTTCATTGAAACTCCTTGGTCACAGGGAGTTTTTGGTTTCATACACGTACGCATGGCCGGTCGATCCATAACCGTACACACTAAATTAAACGAGGGCAAAGCACATATGGCTTTAACCAAGAACAAGAAAAACGAAGTCGTTGCAGAAATCTCCGAACTACTCGGAACTTCTAAAATGACTGTTGTGGCTGCATACAAGGGTACTCCTGTAAAAGCAATGCAAGCACTCCGTAAGGCTGGGAAAGAAAACGCGACGACTATGAAAGTTGTTAAGAACCGTCTTGTAATCAAGGCTATTCAAGCAACTGATAACATCAAAGACGTTGACACCAGTACGCTAACCGGAATGCTTTTATACGCTTTTAACAACGAGGACGAAGTTGCACCCGCACAAACACTTGCTAATTTTGCAAAGACACAACCTACATTAGAGTTTGTTGGAGCAATTAGCGCAGAAGGAAAGTTCCTGAATGCCGATGAAGTAAAGTCGCTCGCGACACTTCCAAGCAAGGACGAACTGATTGCACAAGTACTTGCAACGCTTACGTCACCTGTCAATGATGTTATGAATGGCCTTTCAGGCAATATCCATGCACTCCTAGACGGTGTCGAAGCAAAAGCAACTAATTAATTTATAATATAGAGGAATATCATGGCTGATTTAAAGAAATTTGCAGAACAACTTGTAGGCCTTACGGTTCTAGAAGTTAACGAACTTAAAACAATTTTAAAAGACGAGTACGGTATTGAACCTGCAGCAGCTGCTGTAGCAGTTGCAGGACCGGCAGCTGGCGGTGACGCTGTTGCTGACGAAAAGTCAGAATATGATGTCGTCTTAAAGGACGCTGGATCTCAAAAAGTCGCTGTTATCAAGGCTGTGAAGGATCTTACTGGTCTTGGTCTTGGTGAAGCAAAGGCTATCATTGATGGTGCACCAAAGACTGTGCTTGAAAAAGCTAGCAAAGATGACGCAGAAGCAGCCAAAAAAGCTTTGGAAGCAGCTGGCGCAACTGTCGAGCTCACATAGTATTAGTTCAAAAGAAAATAAAGAACCGCTTGTGTTTACAAAGCGGTTCTTTTATATTTTAAGCAATGGATAAACTCAAAACAGTACATTTTTCGATAGCACTTGTCGTATTCATGGTAACTATTATGGTCATGCCGACGCGGAGTATTCAACCTATTGATCTATCAAATTGCGATGAACAATTTGCAAGCGGTACGAGCTGTGTCAGTGCCGAAATACCGCTCAGGAGCCTTCCTCTTGTACTCGTGCTCACAAGCAGTCAAGATCTATTAGCCCCAGAAGCCACCAGCGATATAAACCGTAGCATCCTTGTTGCGGCACTTATATCAGTTGGCTACTATCTTGTAGCAACAAAACCGAATAATCTTAAGCGCAAAAAGAAAAATAAGTCATCTGTTACATAGGTATTTTTCCACAACTTTATTTAGTTTCTTTGACTTGTTTATCATAGCGTGGTACGGTATTGATAAGTGTACAAACAAACGCTTTTACTGAGAGAGACGAAAATACATGGCTGAAGTACCAGAGAAACAAATAAAACGACTTAGGTCACTCATTCAAGAGGCAGAGACCAGTTTAGCAGCAGCAAAAGAATTGCTGATTAGTTTAATTGGTGATGACCAGACAATTAGTGTCGCATCGGCTGATGAACCTCTCGGTAAAATCATAGAGGGCGTTTTTGATGGCCAAAATATGGTCGGCTCAGATGGCAAAACTTACCCAGTACCTGCAAACTATGCTAGTAAATCAAAGTTAGTGCAAGGTGATATCCTAAAGCTCACAATCGCAGATGATGGCGCATTTATGTACAAGCAAATTGGACCAATACCCCGAAAACAGATCGTTGGCACACTTATTCAAGAGACAGGGCACTACTACGTAGAAGTCGGCACAAGACGATACCGAGTTTTGCTTGCAAGCGTTACGTACTTTAAGGCTAAGCCTGGTGACCAGGTGAGCGTGAACGTACCTGAAGATGACACCAATGCCGAATGGGCTGCGCTCGAAGCAGCTCTCTAGTTTATTGGCGTCGCTGGCCTATAATTACAATCGGTGAATAAACTTATGCTAACTGTTGTTATTTACATCTACTATTAGACTATCTAGCCACCTAACTGGTAAACTGGTAGTCAAATGGGGCAAGCATTATATCGTAAGTACAGGTCTAAGAATCTGTCTGAAATCGTCGGTCAAGAGCACATAACCGAAACACTCTCTCGCTCACTTAAAAGCGGCGACATTAGTCATGCGTATCTGTTTACCGGACCTCGTGGTACCGGCAAGACTAGCATCGCAAGAATATTAGCTCATGAAATTAATGAAATACCCTATACCGACGATACAACGCATCTCGACATCATTGAAATAGACGCTGCAAGCAACAGAAGAATTGATGAGATTCGAGAACTACGAGATAAGGTACATACTGCTCCAACATCGAGTAAATACAAGGTGTATATTATCGATGAAGTACATATGCTTACGCGAGAAGCCTTCAATGCACTCCTCAAGACACTTGAAGAGCCGCCTAAGCACGCAGTGTTTATCCTTGCGACAACAGAAGCACACAAGTTGCCAGAAACCATCGTGAGCCGCACGCAGCGCTTTACATTTAAGCCCGTGGAAGAGCACAAGGTTGCAACTCATCTAAAATTCATCGCAGACAAAGAAAAAGCCGAAATAGATGAAGAGGCGCTAGGTCTTATAGCACGCTACGGGCAAGGGAGTTTTCGTGATAGCATCAGTTTACTTGACCAGGCGCGTCATCTCGACACAACTATTTCTGCAAAGCATGTGAGGAGCTTGCTCGGACTTGCGCCAGAATCAGCTATCAATGATCTGTTGAGTGCAACTATAAACAGTGAGACTTCGAAAGTCGTAACACTACTCTCTCAATTGAGAGAACAAGGACTTCATGCAGGGCAAGTATCGAAGCAGTTAACACAATTGCTACGTCGCAATATTATAGAAGGCTCCGTAGACGTTGGCGTAGCCAACCAGCTCGGTAGACAGCTTATTGAAGTACCGGTGTCTCATGATCCAGAAACATTACTTGAAATACTACTACTCACTGTTGTTGGTAAAGCACCGAAGTCAGCACATACCAAAACACCCGTGGCGGAAAAACCCCAAATACAATCACACAAAGAGAAGCACAGCCCAGCATTGGTTGAGCCTGCTTTGACTGTAACTCAAAAGATTACGAAAACTTCAAAATCCCCGATACTCACCCCAGGCAAGCAGACTACAAATAAGTTATCGTTAGAGCTATGGAACACAGCACTACTCGAACTTAAAAAGCACAATAACACATTGTACGGGGTTGCACGGATGGCAAATGTCGAAATAACAGACAGCACAATTACTCTTGGGTTTACATTTCCTTTTCATTACAAACGATTCAGTGATAATAAAAACAAGCAAATTATCCTTACGATTCTTTCTGAGCTAGGTGTGACTGACGCACATATAGAGTGTATTGTGAATGCTCGTGATAAGACAGCCGAAAAACCCGAACTGGGAGCAGCACCAAGCCTTGAAAGCATAAGCAATATTTTTGGCTCAACAGAAGTGCTAGAGTAATCATATGGATAATAAAGTGAGGATTCCGCCGCAAAACGGTGAAGCCGAGGCCAGTTTACTCGGGGCACTATTGATCGACACTGATGCAATTGTAAAAATAGCTGACAGTATTTCACCTCATGATTTTTATGAAGACCGTCACAAACGTATTTACGAAGCGGTATCACAGCTCTACGAAAGACATAGTCCTGTCGATGTATTAACATTGTCTAATCAGCTACGAGGGATGGGCTTACTTGATATGGTTGGTGGTGCATCATACCTGACTGAACTCACTAACTTTGTGCCGACAGCAGCTCATGTTGAGCAGTATGCCGAAATAGTTGCTCAAAAAGCTTTACGTCGTAGACTGATAACCGCATCGCAAGACATCGTTGGCCTTGGCTACGATGAGGGTAGTAACCTCCAGGACCTCATCGAAGAAGCTGAGATGAAGTTATTTGAGGTTAGTCAAAAACACGTAAAACAAGATATCGTAAGCCTAGAGACCATTTTAGCCGATAGTTTTGACCGTCTTGATGAGCTACATAAAGATAAGGGTAAGATTCGTGGTGTTCCGACTGGATTTAAAGACCTTGACAATATACTTGCTGGTTTGCAACGCTCAGACTTGTTTATCCTAGCGGCTCGGCCGTCAATGGGTAAGACTGCGCTTGTACTTAATCTTGCGCATAACGTAGCAGTTCAATCAAAAGAATCAGTATTAATGTTTAGCCTAGAAATGAGCAAAGAACAGCTGGTTGATAGACTTTTGTCTATGGAGTCAGGTGTAGACGCATGGGCGCTTCGTACGGGAAACCTCACAGACTCTGATTTTGAAAAAATTGGTACCGCTATGGGCACATTGTCGGAAGCTCCCATATATATTGATGATACTCCAGGAATAACAGTGAGTGACCTACGGACGAAAGCTCGTCGAGAAGCACACCAACGTCCACTTGGATTGATAGTCGTTGACTATCTACAACTTATGAGTGGTGGTGCGCGATTTGGTGGTGATGGCAATAGAGTGCAAGAAATTTCTGAAATATCACGAGGATTAAAAGGAATTGCACGTGAACTAAATGTACCACTCATCGCACTAAGTCAGTTAAGTCGTTCTGTAGAAAACAGAAGCCCTCAGATTCCACAACTCGCTGACCTTAGAGAGTCGGGGTCAATTGAGCAAGATGCTGACGTTGTTGCGTTTATTTACCGTGAGGATTACTACAATCCAGAAACCGAGCGAACGAACATCACCGACATATTCATCAAAAAACATCGAAATGGGCCAACTGGTGGTGTAGAACTCTATTTTGAAAAAGAAAAACAGAGGTTTAGAAGTGTAGACTCACGACGCCAAGAGCCGTTTGACTCATAATAAACACGAGCGAGAATGCTATACTACCCTAAAGTTATGAAAAAAAAGCTTAGACTCGCAGTTCTATACACATGGCAACCGTTCACATTAGGCCTGATAGGCATTCTTATCGTATGTTTTATGCTCTGGTTTCAGCTTAACAGCCTTGTACCAGGTCTCAGCGTAGATGAATCCCGCACGCAAGCTCAAATTGCGTCAAATACACTGACAATCAGGGGCATTATGAGCGAACCATTCTATTTACCATACAACACACTTATCTATGCTTTACAGAAAACTGACGCTGCTAGTATTACAGCTCTACGGAGTGCAAGCGCACTCATTGGTGTAATTGGTGTAGTTGCGTTGTATGTAATATTAAAATACTGGTATGCAACAAGAATGGCTATCTTAGGTACGGTGTTATTTTCGACTTCTAGTTGGTTCTTGCATACTGCTCGACTCGGAGTTTCAGATATTAGCTACATTTTAATACTCGTACTCATTGCTGCTGCACTTTGGTTTCAAAAAAGTTCTCGCCGCAAGGCGTACCTTGCGACACTTGTCGTGCTTGGTGCAGGACTAGTGTATATACCTGGCATGATCTGGTTGTTAGGCGCTTACTTTATCTGGCAATTTCCTAAAATATTGAAAGAAATAAAGAAGATACAAAAACAGTACCTTGCAATAGGTTTTGTCCTAGCTGGGTTATTCTTCATGCCTCTTGTGAGCAGTTTTGTACGTAATCCCTCTTCCACATTGAAACAATTACTAGGACTACCCGATACAGTCCCCGCTCCCGGTGCTCTCCTTTCAAATAGTAGAGGGTTATTTACTGACGTTTTTGTAAACGGTCCAGCTGACCCAAGTATGTGGTTACCGGGTACGCCCATTCTAAGTATCTTCAGTATTGTTATGTTTGTTATAGGAGTTATATGGCTTCTCAGATCTTTACGATTAGAACGGGCTCGAGCACAGCTTAGCGCAATTGCAATAGCCTCTATTTTAATTATCTTAGGTGGCCCAGCTCCGCTTGCAATACTCATTCCTTTTATATACATCATCTGTGTTGCAGGTTTGACGTATATGCTCAACGAATGGTTTGTCGTATTTCCACGTAACCCTATAGCAAGAACGGCTGGTGCGAGCCTTATTACCGTTGCAGTAGTTATGACTTCATTCTATGGAGTTACGCGATATTACATCGCATGGCCAAATTCACCTGATACGAAAAATTCATTTCAGCAGCAAGCCGTTCAATCTGGTACAATAGACCCGTAAAGGAGTTACAGAATGAACCGATTTGACCAAGCGAAGATGCTCGTGAAAGTTAAAAAGCTGCAAAAAGAATTGCAGAAAATGATCATAACCGTAGAAAAGGGTGATGGAGCAGTAACAATTGAAATTACTGGTGAACAGAAAATAAAGAAGATACACATTGACCCAGAATTTGTTGACCTTGATGATATTGGCGTACTCGAGCGCTGGCTCGAAGATGCAGTCAAAGAGGCTATTAACGAAAGCCAGAAGATAGCTGCCGAGAAGATGCAGCCTATGATGGGCGCTCTTGGTAACCTAGGTCTTTAGAATTATTAATGCAGATACTTCCACCGGCACTTCAGACACTTATTGATGACCTTGGGAGCCTGCCAGGAGTAGGCCCTCGTACCGCAGAACGATATGCGTATTTCTTACTTAAAGCAGACCCCCATGTAAGTAAACGTCTTGCAAGTAGTGCGACTGCCCTACATGATGGCATCGCATATTGCACGAAAACATATGCCCTTATTTCAAAAGGTGAAATCGTTTCAGATTTATATAGCTCACCATCTCGTGATAAACGACTCGTCGCAGTCGTAGCTGAACCATTTGATATAGTAGCACTAGAGAAAACAGGACAATTTAAAGGTACTTATCATGTGCTTGGTGGGCTTGTATCCCCAATTGATGGTGTTGGACCGGATCAGTTAAACATTACTTCATTACTAACCAGAGTAGATGAAGATGATGTCACCGAAATTATTCTAGCGACAAACGCGAGTGTAGAAGGCGAGTCTACTGCGCTGTACATTCAGCAGCAACTAGAAGGTAAAGATATTACTATCAGTCGACTCGCTCGCGGGCTTCCTGTTGGAGTTGACCTCGAATACGCTGATCAAATTACATTAGGACGCGCATTGTCTGGGAGGACAAAAGTATGAACCAAGAAAATGCTACCGAATTTAGCGAGCTTGTACAAAAGTCCACAAATATAGTCGTTATTCAAGCTGACAACCCTGACGGCGATAGCCTCGGTAGTGCATTGGCGCTCGAAGAAATACTCAGCGACATGGACAAAAATGTATCTCTCTATTGTGGTGTTGATATTCCCGACTACTTAAAGCACCTAGACGGATGGAGCCGTGTTTCAAGTGAGATACCAAAGAATATTGATCTTAGTATTATTGTCGACACAAGTGCGCTGACATTACTCGAAAAACTAGACAAAAGCTCAGACCGAATACTCGTTGCTGCACACCCAGTTGTCGTGCTAGACCACCATACAGACGTCGTGTGCGATATTCCTTATGCAAGTTTAGTTATTAACGATGCACCTTCAGTGGCAACTGGCGAACTCTTGTATGAAATTGCTTCTACGTTGCAGTGGGATGTAAATCTACAAGCCAAAACGCATATTGTCAGTTCGATCTTATCTGACTCTCTTGGTTTGTCAAGTGAAGGTACAACGCCTAGAACATACAGAGTTATTGCTGACCTTATAGAAGCGGGCGTAAATAGACCAAAACTTGAAGAAGCCAGGCGAGCACACACCAAGATGCCTATGCCAATACTCCGTTATAAAGCCCGATTGATAGATAGAGTTGAGTTTCATAACGACAATACACTCGCAGTGATCGTCATTCCCGATCAAGAGATTACCGAATTCAGTCCACTATACAACCCAGCACCTTTAATTCAATCCGATGTGCTACAAACAGAAAATGTACTCGTCGCAATCGTATTAAAGTCGTACCGCGACGGGCGAATAACCGGCTCTTTCAGGGCAAATCATGGTGGTCATATTGGTCAAGATTTCGCAAGTCACTTTGGTGGTGGCGGCCATGTGTACGCAAGTGGATTCAAAGTCACGGACGGCAGAGGAATTAACGAAATAAAGCAAGAGTGTATTGCACTTGCGTCGGAGCTTTTGAACACCTTAAATAACCAAAGCTAGAATGTTACACTAGTTTATATGAAGCTCTACAACACTCTTACGCGCAAATTAGAAGAATTCACACCACTCGATGAGCAAACAGTTCGTCTATACAGCTGCGGACCGACAGTGTATGACAATGTTCATATCGGTAATCTCGCGAGTTTTACATATGCAGACTTGTTACGTCGCACGCTACAAGCCAACGACTATAGTGTAATACATGTCATGAATTTTACTGATGTAGATGATAAAACAATAAAACGTAGCAAAGAAACGTACCCTAAATCATCACCGATCGATGCTTTGCGTCTACTGACTACAGCATGTACTGATTCTTTCTTACGCGACATGTCGCTGACAGGGAATAGTGTTTCCGATATCACATTTGTAAGCGCAGTTGAGAGTATAGAAAGTATGAGACAGCTCATAATTGATCTGTTCAAGGATGGGTTTGCTTATATAACAGATGACGGTGTGTACTTTTCTATTCAAAAGTACCGTGATAGTGGCAAAAAATACGGTCAGCTTACAGAAATTACCTCCTCTAACACAAGTAACGCTCGTATAAACAACGATGAATATGACAAAGACAACATTCATGATTTTGTGCTCTGGAAAATAAAGAAACCTGGAGAGCCATCATGGCCATTTACGATCGATGGTCAAGAACTTGACGGTCGACCTGGTTGGCATATTGAGTGTTCAGCAATGAGTGTTGCGAAGCTTGGTCGTCCTTTTGATTTGCACACTGGTGGTATTGATCTTAAATTTCCTCATCATGAAAATGAAATCGCCCAAAGTACTGCTGGTGGGGGAGACGTATATGCAAAGTCATTTATTCATAACGAACATGTACTTGTTGATGGCAAAAAAATGGCAAAATCTGCAGGCAACTTTTATACACTTCGAGACATTGAAGACAAAGGATATGATGCTATTGCGTTTCGAATTGTAATATTACAATCACACTATAGGTCGCAATCACATTTTTCTTGGCAAACGCTCGAAGCTGCAACAAATAAACTCCATAATTTACGCGCTATGGCAGCGCTCAAGTGGCAACCCGTATTGACATCAAGCCTTGTCGCACCTCAGCTGCTCACAACGTACGGAGCATGTGTAGATGCACTCAACAGCGATATGAACTCACCGAGAGCACTAACGGCCATAGACGCGCTTGAAACAGTTCTCTCTGAAAATGGCATTCATCCAGATGACGTTAATTCATTTGACCTGTTTCTTACTCAGATAGACAATCTACTAGGTTTAAACCTATCTGATGTGCTAGATATTTCAGCAGAGGTCAAAAAACTATTGAAAGAGCGTACGCATGCACGAGATATGAAGGAATGGCAGAAATCAGACGAGTTACGAGAAAAGCTACTTTCGCATAATGTCACTGTGCGGGATACAAAGCATGGTCAAGTTTGGGCCTGGAAGTCGTAAGTGAGCGCTACTCGGCTGTCGTTTTTCGGCGAGACAAGTAATCAAGGAAGAGGATTTTCAGACAACCAGCTACCGGTATAGCAATTAGTGCACCTATAAATCCACCAGCAGAGATACCGAGAAGTGCGGATACAAAAACAAGTAATGGTGTAACTTCATTGTATTTAGATTGAATATACGGTTGTAAGGTAACATTTTCTATCTGTTGATACAGCGTAAAGAATACTCCCATTATAATGGCGAGTGGTAATGACACAAAAAGACATGACACTACAAGAATTACTCCACCAATCGTATTACCTATCATAGGAATCAACCCGGTGAATACCAATATACCGGCAAGGGCTACCGCATTAATACTTACACCTAATAACGTGCTGACAATAGCGAGCACAATAAACGCACTTGTCGCACCAATCACTGAAAGTAATACCTGTCCGTTTACATAGCCAGTGACCACCCCATACATTTTTTGAGCAAGGTAGGTTTGGTGTTTTCGCCGAGCTTGAGGAATGAGACTCATATATCTCTTAATCCAGCGGGGGCCCTCTACAAGCATCATAAACGTCAAGACGAGCACGGTTATGAGTGACACTATCGCACCGCCCACTCGTCCCGCAGTCGCAATTACTGGTTGACTAAAATCACCGGTTCTTTCTCTAAGGTCATCTGCAAGACCATCTATTTGCTGCTCAAGGTTGTAGCGTTCAATGATTCCACTCAATGGCGAATCATTTCTTTGTAAGTTTTCTAGTGTCTGTGGAACATTTGAAATAAATCCAGCTGTTTGACTGACGAGTGGTGGAACGACATATGCAATAAGGCTTCCGACACTCACTACAACTAGAATATACGAAATAGCGGTAGCTGAAATACGACTCTTGAGCTTGAGCTTTCTAGAGAACCAACTTACAGCCGGATTCAAGGCTAGGCTCAAAAAGAACGCGATAAATATAAGTTGCAGTGCAAGGGCGAAACTCCTCAGCAACTGAAAACCGATGAGTGTCGCAACAACGAGGGCTATAACACGAATAACAGTTTGGTTTGAAACAGTGACTTCGACTTCATTTGTTTTCTTCATAATGAACTAATTATCATCATTTTTAGTCTTTTTTGCAATGGCGTCTTTATATATGTGTAAGAGTTTATTGCCGACCACCGCGACATCAAATTGCTCAACAAATTTTTGCTGCCAGTTATATGCAGCGTTTCGAGCATCTTCACTTTCAATGTATGTTTTTAATAACGCGCTAAATGCAGCTGAATTATGTGGATCAAATAATTGCTCTTGTCGTTCGCCCATTACAGAACGGTAGCCACTGTTATCTCCTCCAAGCACCACGCTTGCTCCTGACGCCATTGCCTCTATCAACACGATACCAAAGCTTTCACCGCCCGTACTGGGAAAAACCGCAATGTCAGCACTCGCAAGATAATCAGCCTTTTCACTTTCCGAAACAAAACCAGTAAACGTAACTTTATTATGCAGTTTATGCTTATCTACAAAACGCTCAAGACTCGCTTGTTCTTCCCCCTTGCCGCAAAGTACAATACGATATGC
>JBGTLD010000041.1:0-10137 GCA_041744275.1 Saccharimonadales bacterium (SeqCode)
CGGTTTCGCAATAATATCTTCTACGACTGCCCGCTCTGCCTCAGAAAGACCAAGCCTATCGAGGTTGTACATTCCTTGATCAAGGTTAAATAAACGCATAACAACGTCAATTCCATTAACTGTTGGCACCGTTTCAAGCCGTAAGTTTACATCTACATTTGCTCCATCTGCCATGTGTACCTGTTGTGATATATGCCCTTGCTGTGCGTCTGGTGATGCAGTTGAAATATTTCCTGCACTGGCAATAGCGGCGACTAAAACTCTGTATTTGTCTGGCTGAAGCTCTGCGATTGGGTGCAAAACGCCGTCAATACGAAACCGTACTCGTATATAGCTTTTCTGTGTTTCAAGGTGAATATCTGAGGCGTTCAATCGATGTGCTTGCTGAACCAAATACGCTAACATGTCATCGGCACGGACTTGAGATAGCGTCGCAGAAACTGATTTGATTAACTCTGCGGAGCCAGCGTCTTTAAGCTCAATATCGTGATACGTGATCTTCTTAGGAGGATCGTAAAGTTTCATGTATTCGCGATAGCCTGCGTCCGAAATCAAGCCAAAAGAGACTCGCTGGTCTTGAAAACGATGCCGAAACAATGTCATTACTTGCTGAGAAGTTGTGTTTGTTACCCCAAATTGAACTGCATGATCGTCTGCGTATATAGGAATTAATTTGTACTGGTATAACTCTTCGTTTGAGAGTAACTGCTTATATAGTTTTTTGTCAGTAATTTGGGATGTATCAATATACTGTAAATTTAAAATCTGTGCACGACGTGACGTACTTAACTCTTCATCTTGGCGAGCGCTTTGTGACATATACTTATATTAAAGCATAAGCATGTGCAATCATGTACGTACTTTTGTTACTATGACGATATGAAAGCCAATATTTATGTGATCGCTCATAATCTTAGAAGTACTCACAACGTGGGGTCACTTTTGCGTACCGCGGAGGGGCTTGGCGTTAAGCATGTGTATCTTACGGGTTATACACCGTATCCTGCAAGCACATCAGATGATCGACTGCCCCACATTGCTCGAAAAATAGACAAGGCCATACACAAAACTGCGCTTGGTGCCGAAAACCAAATACCCTGGACTCATATCGATACAATTGAACCTGTCTTGAAGCAATTAACAGCAGACGGATGTACAATTGCAGCACTTGAGCAAACTCCATCTTCAATAGCGTTGCCAGATGTGCATATAGATACACCAATAGCGCTTATTGTTGGGAGAGAAGTAGAAGGCATAGAACAGTCAGTACTCAAGCTGTGTGACATGCATATTGAGATACCGATGAGAGGGCAGAAAGAATCATTCAACGTCGTTCAGGCGGCCGCAATGGCCCTATACCACCTTACGTATTCTTCATAATGATTGGCATTATGCTCATATGAAACAGCTTGGGTGTTTGTGTATATTTTGTCAGATGCTTACGCTTTGATACAATATGATTGTAAATATTCAAATAAACATGCCTACAAAAACAATATCTCGACCAAAAAAAGCTACCACCGTCCATAAAAAAAGAGTGGGTAAGCATCAAAAACGCTCCCAAACGTTTCATAAAGTATACCTACCCTACCTACCATTGGTAGTTGCCATAGTTGCCAGTATGCTGATTAGTGGTTGGGGGCCTCACAGGGCAACACTTGCATATGCGACAAACATGAGTGCGAGTGGATTGCTTGCCTCGACTAATTCCGAACGCGCCAATAATGGACAAAGCGCCTTAATCCTAAACCAACAACTTATAAATGCAGCTCAAGCAAAAGCGCAAGACATGATTGCCCGCAATTATTGGTCACATAACACTCCGGATGGACAAGAACCATGGGTATTCGTGCAAGCTGCCGGATATCAATATCAAAAAGCAGGAGAAAATCTCGCCTATGGTTTTTTAACAAGCAGTGACACCGTTGTGGGTTGGATGAACAGCCCAACGCACAAAGCAAATATGCTTGATGGTTCATTCACTGATGTTGGGTTTGGGTTTGCGAATGGTGAAAATTTCAATAATTCCGGACCCGAGACAGTTGTTGTAGCTATGTATGGTCGACCGCAAACACTTGCACAAACCGACACACAACAAACTCCACCACCGGTACCTCAACCCGCACCTGCGGAGCAGCCGTCAGCACCACTACCTGAGCCTACAACTGAGCCAGAATTAGCACCGGAACCAACTGAAACCCAAACAGCACAGCAACAAGCATTTACAACAGATCTGCCGGGCTTAGAGCCAGTCAGTCGTACTGTTACTCGTGTGGAAACACTTACAAATGGGGAAGCTCCTTGGTCGGTATTCGTCGTCGGTATATTCCTTGGAGCTGCAGTTATGCTCGTATTACTTAAGCACGGCCTCGCGCTTCGACGACTCATCAAAAGTAGTGAAGAATTTGTTCATCATCACCCTCTCTTCGATAGTGTTGTTCTCGGGATTATCGTCATTGCAGTCACCCTACTAAGTGGCGCAGGAGTTATCCTCTAAATCTACTGGAGGCGAACGTTTTCAGCACCGACAACATCTCGAAATACTTGCAGCGTTTCTTCGGATGTCTTCACTTTGTTCGGTAATCGAATTATTTGTTTGTCGTCTGACGTACCGACGACGAGCACAACTTCGCAATCACCTTTGTGTTGGTCTAATGTTGCCTTTAATGTTAACAAAAGTGGCGTATCATCACTCTTTAGTAACCTAAGATACAGTCGACGTATTGCGTCTTCAGGACTCGCACCGGCGCGTGTAACGTTCTGTGAACTTGGCTTCTTTGGTTTAGGCACAGACCGTCTCTTACCTGTAGATTGATAGGCTTTAGCCTGCTCTAAGGTTATTTCACGGGCGTCATTCACGAGTATCTTGATTTCTTCGGTGATGTTGCCTTCTTTGTCTTTAGCTGATATTTTACCTTTCACAAGTACAACGCGGTCACGCTCCCAAATACCAATTGTTTGCTGATATATACTTGGGAATAAAATTAGTTCTATCTCTGATAACTGATCTGCTATTTTAACAAAAGCCATTTTTTGGCCATTTTTGGTCGTAATTTCTCGTGACTCAACTATTGCACCACCAACAGTAACTGACTTGGCTTCGTGCTCAGGTTTAAGTTCATTGAGCGAAACTGTTTGTTCCGCAAGTATTTCAATAAACGAGTCCAGTGGATGTTTACTCAAAAATAAACCTAGCAACTCCCTTTCCCATGCAAGAAGATCTCGTTCACTGTAGGCCTCTCCACTTGTATCTAACGTCAGTTGTGGCATGTGTGCAGTTGCGTCGATATTATTACCAAACAGATCGGTTTGACCTGACGCTCGCTGCTTTTGCACACGCTGTGCGTATGCAAGCATGATATCCAAATTATTTAATAGAACGCTACGATCCCCAAAGCTATCAAAGCCACCAGCTTTTATGAGACTTTCGAGTGCTTTTCTATTAACGCTTCGTGTACTCACACGCTCAAAAAACGACTCTAATGTATCAAAATTTCCATCTTTCCTGGCCCGAAGAATCTCTTCTACAGCCCCAATGCCGACGTTCTTGATTGCCGACATCCCAAAACGGATTTGGTCAGTTCCGGGTACAACGGCAAACTCAACAAATGACTCATTGACGTCAGGTGGCAACACATCTAAACCCATGTGCTTACATTCTGTTATTTCTATTGCCAACCTGTCAGTGTCATCATAATCACTCGTCATGAGTGCAGCCATAAACGCAGCAGGATAGTGCGCTTTAAGGTACGCTGTTTGGTACGCAATAAGACCGTAACAAGCTGCATGTGATTTGTTAAAACAGTAGTTCGCAAACTCTTCTAGTTGCGCCCAGAACTTCTCCATAAGAGCGCGCTCAGCACCACTATGTTTGATCGCACCATCAATAAATTCTGGTTTCACTTTTTTCATCATAGCCATGATTTTCTTACCAACGGCTTTTCGTAGTGTGTCTGCTTGCCCACCCGTAAAACCAGCTAAGTCTTTCGATATCTGCATGAATTGCTCTTGGTATACTAATATTCCATATGTGCTCTCAAGTGCATTCTCCATTTTTGGATGAAGATACTCGATTTTTTCAAGTCCGTGCTTGCGCTTAATGAAACTATCAATAAACTGCATGGGTCCAGGCCGATACAGCGCTACCATAGCCACGATATCCTCAAAGACTGTAGGCTTTAATTCCCGCAAATACCGCTTCATGCCGCTTGATTCAAGCTGAAACACACCTGTTGTGTCACCACGCTGGAACAACTCATACGTTTTTGTGTCGTCAAGTGGTATTTCGTTTATATCAATGTCTTTATCGTATACACGTTTGATAATTCTCAATGCATTCTTAATTGTGGTGAGGTTAGATAATCCTAGAAAATCCATTTTTAGAAGTCCGAGATCCTCAATTGGATTCATTGGATATTGTGTCGTAACAACTCCTTTTTGTGCCATTTCAAGTGGTGCAAACTTCACGATATCGTCTGGAGCGATTACAACACCTGCGGCGTGTACACCGTGACTTCTTATGGTTCCTTCTAGTTTTACCGCTTGATCTAGCACCATTTTTGCAGTTGGGTTGGTTTCGTATTCATGCTTGAGATCTGCATTATCAACAAGTGACTTTTCAAGTGGAATGTGACGACCCTGCACAGGAGGGGGGATCATTTTTGCAAGTTTATCCGCTTCTGCATACGGTACTTCAAGCACACGCGAAACGTCGCGAACTGCGTTTCGGGCAAACATACGCCCAAACGTTACGATATTGGCGACGCGTTCCTTTCCATACTTTTCAACG
The DNA here is from genome assembly GCA_041744275.1 of Saccharimonadales bacterium (SeqCode). Taxonomy (GTDB): domain Bacteria; phylum Patescibacteriota; class Saccharimonadia; order Saccharimonadales; family JBGTLD01; genus JBGTLD01. The sequence goes on from JBGTLD010000041.1 coordinate 4,790, forward strand.
CAATACTGAATAACCTCATCACGGCGCGTATCTTGAATATCAATGTCAACGTCAGGCATAGATATACGATCTGGGTTCAAGAACCGCTCGAAAAGTAAATCATAGGCTATTGGATCAAGCTCAGTAATTCGAAGCGCATAGGCAATAATTGAACCTGCTGCCGAGCCTCTGCCTGGTCCAAATACAATACCCTGCTCTTTACCCCAAACGATAAAATCACGAATAATTAAGAAGTAGCCGTTGAACCCCATTGAATCAATGACACCAAGCTCATAACTCGTGCGTTCTTTGATCTCATCCGAAAGAAGTTCGGTACACTCTAGCACAGACAAAAGCTTTGACTGTTCATCACTTTTGTCTGTGTAGCGCATTACGAGACCCTGATAAACAAGCAAGTCTAAGTATGTTTTTTCTGTTTCACCGTCAGGCACAGGAAACTTAGGAATTAAGATTTTTCCAAGTTCAAATTCAATACTGCATCTCTTGGCAATTGTACTCGTATTAGTGATTAATTCAGGATAGTCTTGACCCCAGCGTGCAATTATTTCGCCGGGCTCTGAAACATGCAGTGGGTAATCTTTAAGTGACATCCGTTTTTCGTCACTTAAAAAAGACCCCGTGCCAACACAAAGCAAAATTTCATGCGCTTCTTGATCTTCGTGTTTTAAATAATGTGCATCACAAGTAACGACTACCGGTATGTGTAGCTCTTCACCAATACGTATTACTTGTTCGTTTATTTTTTGCTGATCAGCACTATGCAGCGGATTAAGAGGATGCCCGTGATCTTGTACCTCTAAATAATATCTATCACCAAAAACTGATTTATACCATTCAGCAATTTTTTTTGCTTCGTCATACTGATCACGTTTGAGTGCGTCACCTACCTCTCCACCCATGCAAGCACTCAGGCAAATAATACCTTCGTTGTATTTCTCGAGTAGCTCATGATCTATGCGAGGAAAGTAATAAAATCCATCCAAATTTGCCGTAGTGGAAAGTTGCATGAGATTTTGATACCCACGCGTATTCATCGCGAGTAGTATCAAGTGATAGCGTTGCTTGTCCTTGCCGGCTTCTTTGTCTGTATGTTTACGAGCTGCAACATATGTCTCAATACCAATTATCGGGTTTATATCTCTCGACTTGGCTTCTTTATAAAATTCTATAGCGCCAGATAGGGTGCCGTGATCTGTCATCGCAACAGAATGCATGCCTTGCTCTTTCACAAAGTCCATAAGAGCACCGACTTTTGTAAGCCCATCAAGCAAACTATACTGTGTATGATTGTGCAAATGCACATAATCTTGGCTTGTTAATGCCTGCTTTACCACGACGACACCCTTACCTATTAGAGTCTAATACTACCATGCAAAGAGCGGTGAGCACACTACTGATTTACTGTTTGTGGAATGCTTTCGAAAAGTGGACCTATAAGAGGTATTTCTTGAAAAAAAGATAAGATCCAAAGTAATAACGCTAGCACTAGCGTAGCACCAACAACACCACCTAGGCCCGTGAACACGCCACGAACAAACATCATCATGAACATACGCTTTTTGTTAAAAAAACCAGTTTCGTAGACACTCTGTAGTAAACGACCTAGTTGCTCATATTCTACTGGTTCGCCGGACTTATTTTTTTTTGGTTGTGTTTTGTTTTTCAATGTATTGTCTCAAGTGTTTTGTTGCTTTTTGAGCTTCATCAATGGCTTTTTGTAAGTTTTTGTCGTCTGTTTCGCCTTCGTGGATTGCGCTCAATAACTCTCGAACTTTTTGCTTTGATTCTTTGGCCTTGCTAGTTAGTTCATGAAGTTCGTCTGATGCTTTCTTACTTATCTCAGCAGACAAGGTCTTTGCTTTAGCTATTGTTTCATCAAGCTCACTGTGAACTGTCTTTAGCGTAGATTCTGCTTCTTTTTTAGCCTTAATAGCAGCAAGTTGGATGTCTTTTCGCGTTTCTTTACCGCTCTTTGGTGCAGTTAAAATACCCGCAACGTACCCTACTGCTGCTGTTACTATTGCTCCAAAAGCTACTCGTTCTCGTTTACGCACAGTGATACTCCCTTTGGTTATTTCCGCTTAGTTTTACGTTCCATGATCACGTCAGCTATCCCCGCAAACAGTCTACCGATTGCCATAGGCCCTGCAGCACGACTAAAAAATTCTGTGACGTTCTCAGCGTGATCAGCCACATGCTCGGCTTTTTCAACGATGTGCTTCAGTGCAGTTATCACTTGTAAAGCTTTGATGAGTAGCGCAATACTCAGCAACAAGAATATAGCTAAAAAGCTAGCTAAGATGATGAGTAAAATTTCTTGAGTTGTATCCATATACTCATAGTATACACTATCTATTTATCTGTTAAAGCTAGCTTCGACAGGTAGTCTTTGAAATCTTTCCCAATATCAGGGTGATCGAGCGCGAAGTCTACGACAGTTTTAACGTAATCAAGCTTATTACCTGTGTCATAGTACGTTCCATTTTGTATCTCACATGCAAACATAGTATGTCCATCGTCAAGCATTTTTTGCATTGCAGTCTGAATCATAGACTCCCCACCACTCCCCGTGTTCACGGCATCAAGATACTTGAGAATGTCGGGTGTTAAAAGGTAACCGCTTACACTTGCAAGGTTACTCGGAGCTGCAGCTTTACCTGGCTTTTCAACTATAGTACTTAGTTTAATAAGCCCGTCACCTGCTTCTGTACCGGCGACAACACCATATCGCAAATAGTCTTCATCATTCTTGAGCCGGATACACGGTAATATGCTCGCGTTGTGCTGGTTGTACAGTGTAATCATCTGCTTAAATCGTGATGGTGTGGCACGTATAAAATCGTCTGCATAGGTATAGATAAACGGTTCGTCCCCAATCATATGTGCTGCGTTTTGCACAGGAGTTGCATTACCATATGGCCCTTTTTGCCTGATATACACAAAATTAGCAAGATCAGATATTTTAGATGTTCTTGTGAGTAAATCATGCTTGCCACCTTGCTCTAGATTCGCAAGTAAGTCAGCACTCAAACTATCAAAATGGTCCTCGATCGCACGCTTGTGATATCCCGTAACGATAACGATGTCTTCAATGCCAGCATCAACCAGTTCTTCGACAATATATTGAATGATAGGCTTGTCAACAAGTGGCAACATTTCTTTTGGCATGGCTTTCGTTTGTGGTAAAAATCTTGTACCAAACCCTGCTGCTGCAATGACCGCTTTTCTAACTGGCTGCACTTGTTTTGACATACTACTCCTACATGATTACTGCTTCTCATTGTATCAGACACGAAACAACAGATTGGAGTGCGCTGTGTTTTGTATTTTTCTATAATCCGAATCAAAACAGATGTTTCTTGAGAAGACTCTGAGCAAGACTAGGATTAGCTTTTCCTTTAGAGGCCTTCATAACTTGTCCAACAAGAAATCCTATAGCTTTTAGTTCACCACCCCGAACATCCTGTGCTGCTGATTCGTTTGCTTCAATTACTTCTAGTACTATTTTTTCGATTTCAGACTCGTCTGAAACTTGAATATAGCCTTTTTCGCTCGCATACAACGTTAGGTCTTTCGGTAGTGAACTTACGCAAACTACCGCATAAAGACTTTTTGCAGCTGTAGAACTCAATTTTTTTGCGTTAATGAGCGTGTGTAATGTCTGCAAAAGTTGTGAATGATCTTTGTTGTTCAATACATATTTATTTTCACGAATAAGCGGCAACGTGACGTTCACAATCCAATTAGCAATAAATTTGGCTTTTTCTGGAGTATCCATGCTTTCTTCCACCAACTCGAGCAGTGCAGTGTCTTCAATTTCAAGCTCTCCCTCGATAAGAGATTCAGTTTGCGATACGTCTAGTCCAAGGCTCAACAACTTATCTCGCCATTCTTGCGGCATAACTGGCATGGATCGCTTAACCTCATCAACATGTTGCATGTCTAGCATAATTGGTGGTAAATCTGGGTCTGGAAAATATCTGTAATCATGTGCATCTTCTTTTGTGCGCTGGCTAAATGTCCTGGCTTTTGCATCATCCCATCCTCGAGTTTCCTGTACGACTTCACCACCGTTCTCAAGCAGGTCAATTTGCCGCTTAATTTCGTACTCAACTGCTTTTTCTACACTTTTAAAACTATTTAAGTTTTTTGTTTCGCTACGTGTTCCAAGTTTTTGTAGATCCCTGCTCACGCTCACATTAACATCAAACCGCATATTGCCATGGTATAAATCCGCGTCAGAAACTCCTGCATACCGCATTCTTAGCCACAATTCCTTTGCATATGCCCGTGCCTCTGCAGCTGTGTGGATATCAGGCTCCGACACTATCTCAAGCAACGGTGTACCTGCACGGTTAAGATCAACTAGACTATAGTCAGCACCCTCAGGGTGCGTACTTTTACCGGCATCCTCCTCTAAGTGCGCTCGAGTTACCCCTATAGTTTTTTTAGTTCCGTCAACATCAATCAAGACTTCACCACCTAAAATAATTGGTTCATCAAACTGACTTATTTGATATCCTTTCGGGAGGTCAGGATAAAAATAGTGTTTTCGATCAAATTTACTGAACATCTGCGGTGCGACGCCAAGTGCAAAAGCAGCACGAATTGCGAGCTCAACGGCTTGAGCGTTCAAGACTGGTAAGGCGCCAGGCATACCAAGACACACATGGCTAATCAACGTATTGGGTTCAGCATCTCGGGCGTTATTACTGACGCCCACGAATAGTTTTGTTCTCGTTTTGAGTTGTACATGGCACTCTATACCTATTGTGGGGGTGTAGCCCTTCAGATCGATCATGCTGTTTCCTCTTTTTTTTGCGTCGATCCTTCTAGTGCCTTCACATCCCTGAGTGCTTGCCTGAAACCAAGTAACGCATCTTTAACGTCGCTTTCGCGAAGTTTCATTTCTGAGTCAGCTTGAATTTTTTTGCACAAATTGTGCGCAAACCATAGTCCGTCGTTATCAGTAAAAATTCGTTGCGCAGAAACCATTCGTTCGCCCATACTGCCGCCCTTAAACTTTCGTTTTTTAAGTGCACTATCAAGGAGCTTGTCGGCATCAACAAGCAGCGTAGCCCATTCAGTTTTCTGCTTACATCGTTGTTGTATTTCGTTCCATTTTGGCTGGTATGTACTCGGTTTTAGTTTTTTGGGTTTTTTAACAATAAAAATAGTAAAGACAATTAGTAAAAATACTGTGCTAACAACAATTAAGACTAGTAGTTCTAAACTCATACTTGGGCTCCTTCCAACTGCGCAGCCAGTGAAAGCAATTGTCTATCTGCACGTTGTGGTGCGAGTAGTTGTATGCCAACTGGCATACCGTCAATCTTTCCTGCTGGAAT
>JBGTLD010000042.1:0-10166 GCA_041744275.1 Saccharimonadales bacterium (SeqCode)
GCCTTAACCCAGGCTCACCAAGACCGGTGTCTTACTTCAGGGTGTGACTGAATAGAGCTGGCACTTGCCCCATTCGATCCTAAATATAGAATGGGGATGCCTAGGCATTGTGCCAGTGCAGTTACAGCCTGGTTAGTAAGATAACCGTGTTCTTGGTGCACGCCTGCTGCTTCTTTGATTACTTTCTTTGTCAGTACAAGAAAGTGATAATGATTGCTTCTTGGAAAGAAGAAAACTGTTTGTCGTATTTTTGGGCTATACTGGTGATTGATGAGTATTATTGAAGCAATTTTACTAGGAATAGTGCAGGGTTTGACTGAGTTTATACCGGTATCGAGCTCTGGTCACTTGGTGCTCATGCAGGATGCGCTTGGTGTCAGTAACGGCGGGCTAATATTTGATGTAGCGCTCCATATTGGTACGCTCCTGGCGCTCTTCTTATACTTTAGACGTGAAGTAAAAGGTTTGATACTCGGCATACTTGGCAAGAACGACCAGAAGCGTCTGGCGTGGCTGATTGTTATGGCAACAATACCGGCAGCACTAGCCGGACTGCTCATCCGTGACTGGGCAGAAACATCATTCCGTTCGACAGTGCTTGTAGCCGTTAATTTAATCGTTGTTGCATTGTTGATGCTCGCCGCTGAAGCATGGTCAAAGCGCCAAAAAACCCTCACTGATGTTACACACATAACCCGAAAACAAGCACTTATCATGGGTTGTGCGCAAGCTGTTGCGCTTATTCCTGGTGTTTCCCGGTCTGGTAGTACGATAACCGCCGGACTTTTCAGTGGTATGAGTCGTGTTGAGGCGACGAGATTCTCATTTTTGCTCGCTATCCCAATAACCTTCGGCGCGGCACTTAGTGTCATGCTAGAGTCTTCACAATTCTCGGAAGGAAGTGAACTTGGAGTTCTGATTGCTGGTATCGCCGCCGCGTTTGCGAGCGGATTATTTGCAATAAGATTTTTGCTTCGTTTCTTGGTGAAACATAGTTTGGCGGTGTTTGCATACTACCGAATTGGGTTAGGGATTATCGTACTATTTAGCGTGTTTGTAAGTTGACGATGCTTGTGCTTCCTGTGGTATAGTTAATAGCAAATATGGTAAAAGACACGAGTAGACGAAACAAATCAATTGGTACTGCCTTGCTTGCAGTGCTGGTACTAGCGCTTGCAGGGTTCGGTGGCTTTTTCTTTTGGAAATACACCGAAACCAAAAATGAACTATCGAACGTACAAGCTGAGCTGACTGCAGCCACAGATCAAATACAGATATTTCGAACTGATCCCGCCGCTGCTGGTCAAGCTGAGGTTACAAGAATTGTTGAGGAAGTAAGCGCACTATACGCACTTCCAGAAAACGAAGAGCCAAGTGTCGCCACCGTACGAGATAAAGAACTCCTTAAAGACCAGCCATTTTTTGAAAAAGCCGAAAACGATGACGTGACATTGATTTACACAAACGCAAAGCTTGCGTTGCTATACAGGCCAAGCACGAAACAAATCGTAAATGTCAGTACCGTTGCCATTGACACCGAAGCACCAGCTGAAGATGCCTCACTTGCTCCTCAAGAGTAAATATCGACAAAACTATTGACATAAGCGAAATAAGGGTATAATGCACGTAAGGTGTGCTATTTTGATCTTGCACACATTTGCTTATATGTAGCAAAGCACTTCAACATTACGGTATACTTGAAGGACACGTGACCCAAATGAATAGTCAAAAATACAAATTTGGATACAAGCCTACGAAGCGTCGCAGGTATAAAGTCATGCTTATTTTAATCGCGTCAGTTGCGCTGCTAGCTGCTGCCGGTACCTTCATATATGCTGATATATCGCGAAACACCAGCACGGTTGTAGAGGGTGAGCGAAGAGTCATATCGCAAGTCTTGAGCGATTCGATTCAGCAGTATGTTGTTGATGAAGCGTTATTTACTTTTGAATTACCTGGTGACTGGGAGGAATTTGAACGCAGAAGTACAGACTCGCAAAACAGCATTACTTGGCAAGAGGTTACGGAGGGTCAGGCAGGCAGAGTCCTGACGTTATACATTGATGCAATACCTGCTGAAGTGCCAGTCAATAGGCTGCTTCCTGTAACTGCACAAGGGCCTCGCCTCACATTTGGAACTGTTTCTGATCCTTGCTATACATTCACAGGAGAAGGCACCGCAAATGTGAGGGAAGCTGTAAATCTTCGTCCTGCACCGGCAAAATGGCAAGGTGTCGACTTTTTGTGTAATCTAACGAACCCAGTAACGAATATTGTCGCGACTGGATCTATTGGTGTGCCAACGGGGACAGATATAGTTGGGTTGAACGGAGAATCTCACAGGTATTTGTTTGTCTATAATGATCAAAATATCCAACCCAAGTACAGCATTTTAATAAATGCCATCCGTAGCTTTACAGCCAAGTAGGTAACCGTATTAGTGTCATAACCGTATATTAAAATACTACGAAGAACCCATGGTATGTTTCTGCCCGGCTGCAACCCAACCTGCTTGTATCCTTCGTCAGATTTATTCGTCAATGTAGTACGAACTATATCTCCTCATAAATTCTCACAAATTATACGAAGCAGGTTGAATTTCGCTTTTCGGGCGGAAACATAAAATGGGTTCGTAGCGTGAGCATTATGTAGTACACTAGTACTAATTAACAATAATATAGCTGGAATCCTGTGAAATTCAGGAACTGTGCCGCAACGGTATACACTGTATAATTATATTATAACATTAATATAAGATAAATGTCAAGTGTGAGTCCGATACAGCTTACGTAAGTCTCCCGAGCAGGAGCAGTCGACCATTCTTTTTGGTCTATTGCCCTCATTCCTGCTCAGGAAAGAGGGCATTTTTATGGTCACAACAATTGAACGAACACAATACAGCATTGAAGCTTTGTATGACCACCCAGTGTACGAAGAGTTTGCAGAGAGTGAGTTGCGTCCTGAAGTGCTCGTGGTGCCAGACATGCTGACTGACCACGAAACACGGCAACGGGCCAACCGGTTCATTGGAATGGTGATGTGTCATGATGTGGACGTTGAGGTGCTAACTGTGCAGCAGCCAATAGAATCACTACACGTGGGCATCAAACTTGCAGTCATGGGTGATACGGATGCGCTTCATATGGTTCAGACCAATGCGCGAACCGACGTCATAGAGCGAACGCTCAAGACTGGTCATGTTATGGATCCTGTGCCGTTGTCTGTTTCTGAAGAAGGTAAAGTGATGCAATTCGGACAGACGAGTGATTCGATTCAGGCAAATAGCCTTCGCTTCACTGCGAATGATACAGTTATGCGTGCTCGAACTGAAGCCGAAACGCGGAATGCGTTTCGAATTGAAGAACTTCACCAAACTGGCATGTTTGAAGAGTATAGCTTGGTTGTGCTTTCGCTGGCTGAGAACATGCCCGAGGCTGGGTTTTTTACTGATACGATGAGCAGTTCGATACAAGTTACAAGCAAACACGGCAACGGCTTGGCTATTGAAAGTGCTTTTATGTCGGGTATTGCGAGCACAGGTGCTGAGCGGCACGACTTCGCGACAGTTGCTGCGTTTGGTGATCAAATGGGGGTGGACTTGAGCGGTAAAACTGCAGCCGAAATAATTGACACACCATTGCTTATTCGTAATGATTTAATACCTCAAGGCGCTATTGACGTTGTACGTATGCTTGATGACGTGAACAATACGTTTTTTGGAGAGGATAAACCTCGTGAGAATTATCAATTGTACCGTGAGCAGTGCAGGTTCCGCGAAAAGAGCTTTGACCCAAAAGTTGCCCTTATCACACATGACTTGCTGTTTGAGGCAGCGACGATCAACTCACCAGTACAAGCAGTGCAAAGGCTACACAAAATATCTGAAAAATACATGGTTGCGCACGCAGTGACCGACACGACGATCAACCCGATGGTGTTCGGCCGCGTTGCTGCTCGTCATATTGAAACCGCACGTCAGCACGTTTTAATGGGAAATATACATGAAGCGCATCATGAGATATCCGAAGCACAAACCACAGCCCAGTCGTATTCTTGCCCATCGCTCATAAAGAGCTCACCTATGGGTGAAAACGTTGAAACAACGCTAGCTGGTTCAGATAAATATGGCTCGTTGCAGTTTAAGTGTCCAAAAAAAGGGTGCGTAAATACGCGCAAACCTAACAAGCTCATAAAAGAATGCCAGGTATGTGGTGCGGATGTGACCTGCTGATGAATCACCTCACAAAAGAGCAGTATGAACAACAAAAAGGTTTGTGTGATAGTTTGTGTGATATTGACCACGACCGTATTGCAGTTGATGACCCGACACGTATGCCTTGCGTGACTTGTCCGTTTTGTGCGCAACTTGTTGACGCTATATTAACGCCAGACACCATCAGCTGCCCAGCGTGCAGCGTAACGGTTAAGAGGTAGGCTTGTACATGAATGAAGAAGAACGATTCACATCATGAAGTGCTGTGAAGGAGTTGCTTTAGATATTTAACATAAGTAAAATAGTGTTGTGATGGCAATACAACAAAGAAACAGTGATGGTACAATTAAGTCAGACTATGGTGATACAGATGACGAACGTTATTGTCCTGAATGTAAGAAGTCTTATTCTGTATTAAACTTCTATAAAGATTCTCGTGGAGTTAATGGTTTAACAAGGCGTTGCAAGGAATGCCACTCTAAAAGAAGTTATCAGAGTCGCAAGAAACGACCACGCCTCAAAAGTGAGCGTTATGAAAACTTGAGAAGATGGAGGCTTGCAAAGAAATATAACATGACAACAGAGGAATTCAGTGCATTGCTAAAAAAACAAAGAGGCAAGTGTAGAATATGCGGTACAAAGTCAGAACACTGGTGGACTAATGAATTTAACGGGGGTCTTCATATAGATCACCATCATGGCTGCGGTAGTGTACGAGGCTTACTTTGCTCTGATTGCAACACTGCACTTGGCTTGCTCAAAGAAAATGAAAAACTCTTTATACAGGCAGCCAAATATCTGAAGAACAGTCGTTGCTGTGAAGAGTTATCGGCTGATGTACAGGGATAGGGTGAGAATATGAAGCGAGTAGGGATTTACGCTGGTACATTCGATCCAATTCATCAGGGTCATGTGCAGTTTGCGCAAGAAGCCGCCGATCAATGCCGGCTCGACAAAGTGTTCTTCATGGTAGAGCCGTCACCGCGCTATAAGCAGGCGGTGAAAGCGCTCGAGCATCGCCAAGCTATGACGCAGATTGCGACCGAGCAGCAGGCTCGCTTTGGAACGGTGCTTATTGACCAGCAACAGTTTACGGTTACAGAGACAATGCCACTCCTCAGTGCGAGATTTGCAGACGCAGAGCTGTATTTGCTCCTCGGTGATGATGTACTCAGGCACCTTGTAGACTGGGCAAACGTGGCGGCACTCGTGCGGGCCGTGACCTTTATTATTGGTCGACGCAACACGAGCATTGAGCATATCAGAGAACTTATTATGAATATCGAGAAAACTCGTGGCGTACACCTGAAGTACCGAGTCGTCGAAACGACGAAGAGTGACGTTTCGTCGAGTGCAATTCGGTTGAGTTACAAGTATGGTACCGAGCCACAAGGGCTGAGTGAAGCCGTCAGGGCATATATTGTGAATGCAGGGCTCTATGCCTCTGCAGAATCAATGTAGTGATCTCGTAAGTACGTGAGGTGCTTTTCTCGGTAGCGTTTGAACTCAGACTTACTGAACCCGCTCTTTTTAATAAATGAGCTGATCTTTTCGCTGCCAATGTAGTTTGGAAGCATAACGTAACTTGCGCCAAGGCCATAAAATTCTGCTGCTTCATGTGCGTTGTCGGCGTGACATATGACAACTGCGCTTGGATTGGTATGCGCTAAGTGCTGTAACACAAAAACATTGGTACTGTAGTCTGTGACATTCGATACGATGAGCTTAATTTTTGATAAGTCGATTTCCTCGAGCAGTTCTGGGTCTGTAGCATCACCGTAAATATAGGGGATATGTTTGCGATCAAGGTCTTCTATGACGTCAGGATCGTAGTCTATGACTAAGAATCGCTTTGTAATGTTTCGAAGTACTTTCACGAATTCGTGGCCGCCACGCTTGTACCCTATGAGCACTGCTTGGTATTCACGCTGCGTTTCGGCTTTTTCTTTGAGTTTCTTGCGCTCAAAGATGCTCAGTAGTGGCTCAAGACGAGTATATAGTTTGTCGGCATAAATTATCATGTATGATGATGCCGCGATGGTGATGAGTGCAACTAGTGTACCAGTCAGTACGACGTCGTCACTAATCTGGTTATTACTTTGGCCCACAAGTAAGAATATAAGTGAAAACTCGCTAATTTGTGCAACTGCCAAGCCGGCTTTGAATGCAGTGCGTTTTGTGTAGCCTAAGAAGCCCATGATAGTCATGACGATAATTGGGTTACCAATGAGCACGAGCGCCGAGAGAATAAATGCGATCGGTAAGAATTCAGCAAAGTTGGCGAGTTCAAATCTTGAGCCAAGCGCGATGAAGAATACAATTAAGAAGAAATCACGGAGCGGTTTGAGTCGTGAGGCAACTTCTTGAGCATATGAGAAGCTTGCAAGTGTCACACCGGCGACAAGCGCACCGACTTCAAGCGAGAATCCAATTTCGTAAAATGCTGTTGAAATACCAAGTGCCCAGGCGATTGTAAACAAAAATAGCATTTCCTGGGATCTTGAGAGGAATGCTGTCATTGGTCGCAAAATAACATGCATCACTGACCAAATTGCGGCACCAAGCCATAAGCCAATAAGGCATAGCTCAAGAATTCCACCGACACTTAAATCTCCCCTACCTGATGCCGACGCAATAACAAGTGCAAACGTGGCAACAACGTCTTGTACCAAGAGAAATCCAATCGAGATTTTTCCATACAGTTTATTCTGTTCTTTTTTATCAGACAGGAGTTTGAGGATAATAATGGTACTACTGAACGCCATCGCTACCGAGAGGTATAAGGATTCAATAGTACTGTAACCGAGAGCTCGCGTGAGTAGTGTTGCAAACAGTACGGTGAATAAGATCTGCCCGACACCAGTAAAAACAGCGACCTTGCCTACTTCTCGAACAACTTTGGGGTTGAGGCCAAGCCCCACAACAAAGAGTAGAAGGGCGATACCGAATTCACCAAGCAGTCCGACAGTTTCGGGTGACTGAACAAAACCTAGTAGGGACGGTCCAACAATAATACCGGTTAGGATGTGACCGATAATCAGAGGCTGTTTAAGCGCACGCATAAGAAGTGCAACGCCGGCACTAAAGGCAATTAGTAGACTAATCTCAGAGAAAGGGTGCATGTATAATTCTTATCCTTTTGTATATAGATTACAGTAAGTCTGTAGCCTCGCCAAGCTTAGGCTGACTCATCTGTAAGGTGGTATTTTTCTAGCCTAGTTTTGACGGGACCATACTTGCCAAGTAGCTTGTGAAGTTCTCCTGTGAAAATAATGACAAAGGCGCTCAGTAGTCCCGTCCAGAGCACATCTGCAAATGAAACATCAATGACACGCAAGACTGGCTGTAACGGACCAAACATCGCAAGGGCTTGCACAAACAAGGCAATACTAAAGCCTACGTAGAACTTTTTGTTGACGACACGCATACGGGTGATGATTGATTCAGTTTCGCTTCTGGCGTTAAAGGCATTTGCCCATTGCATGATAACGAGCATGCTAAAGGCAATGGTTCGTGCATATTCAACTGACGTAAACTGTACAAAATAATTAAACGTAAACAACGTGGTCAGTGCCATGACTAACCCGATAGATATCATTCTGGATATAATAAATGGATCTAGAATTGGTTGTTTTGGCTTGCGCGGTACACGCTTCATGATGTCTTTCTGACCTGGTTCGAGACCGAGTGGAATAACCAGTAGGGTATCAGTCACGAGATTGATCCAGAGTATTTGTACTGCGATTAAGGGGAGTGGCAAATCAAGAAACAATGCCCCAAGAAGGGTGATGACCATACCTGTGGTGGTGGCAAAAAGATAAAACAACATGCTACGGATGTTGTTAAAGATGATGCGCCCTTCTTTAATTGCCACAATAATACTCTTAAAGTCGTTATCAAGCAGGACTATATCGCCAGCTTCTTTAGCGATCTGCGTACCGCTTCCCATGGCTATGCCTATGTGTGCGTTGGTGAGAGCAGGTACATCATTGACGCCATCTCCGGTCATGGCTGTTATGTTGTCTTTCTTTAGTATCGATAAAATACGATGCTTGTTTTCTGGTATAACACGAGAAAATATTCGGACATCTTTCACGACCTTTTGCATCTGCTTGTCGGACATCTTTGACATTTGTCTGCAATCAAATACTTGGTTTTTGTGCTCAACAAGCCCGAGCTGTTTACCAATTGCAAACGCAGTTTCGTAGTGGTCTCCGGTAATCATACGGACGGTTATACCTGCTCGCTGAGCCTCTGCTACGGCACTTTTAACGTGCGGGCGTAGTTCATCAGCAACGGCTATATAACCGTCAAAGGTGAGGCCTTTCTTTGGCACTTCTTCAAGTGATTGAACAGCTCCTGGCAAATTTATATGCGCCAGCGCGATAACGCGAAACCCCTTACTTGTCAGTGAATATAGTTGGTGGTGGGCTTCTTTTTTGTTTTGAGCTGTCATGCTGCAGCGCGCAATAATGTGCTCTGGTGCACCTTTGAGCGATATCGTGTGGCCATCTTTCGTTGACCACACATTACCACTCATAGAAAAGGCATGATCAAAAGGGAGTGATTTTACAAGGGCATCACCTTGTGGAACACTGCCGTTATTTTTTAATGCGTACACATGCATGGCATTGTCAAGTGGGTCATGTGCTTTTGAGCCATTGTGATTCATTGCAAACGATATAGCTTGGACTAAGCTTGCGGGGTCTTCAACAGGTTGCCAAATATGCTGCACGCTGAGTAGGTTTTTAGTTAATGTCCCTGTCTTGTCAGTTGCAATAGTGGTGATGATGCCGGTGCTTTCGATTGCTTTCATACTGCGTACTAACGCTTTGTATTTTGCCATGCGACGCATACCGAGTACGAGCACCACAGAGATTGCAACAGGCAACCCCTCTGGCACCGCTGATACCGCAAGTGCAAGCACAAACCGAAGCGCTTCACTTGTCTCAAGACCTCTATATAGGGACAAGACAAAAGCAATCGCTGCAACGACCATGATGACGATGATCAAATGCTCTAACAGGCGATCTATCTTTTGTTGCACGGGACTTGTAGAGTCGGCGTTTCCACTAAGCGCAGCGAGCTTCCCAAACTGCGTTTGATTACCGGTGGCTGTAATCACTATTTTTGCCTCACCTGCAACGACAAATGAGCCTTGGAATACCATATTACTTTGGTCGTATACTTCCCGAACATTTTTGAGAGGCAAGAGTTGTTTTGAGATTGGCAGTGATTCACCAGTAAGTAACGATTCATCACATCGTAGTCCATCTGCATGCACCAGTCTGCCATCGGCTGGGATTTTTTCTCCCTCGTTGAGTATTAGGATATCTCCAGGAACAAGATCCTCAGTAGAAATACTCACAGTTTTATTGTTTCTGATTACTTGGACTGTTTGTTGTTCATGACGCTGTAGTGCTCGGAGTATGCGTTCAGTAGAGAATTTTTGTACATAAAATATACCAACGGTAATAAGGATGATGGCGACAATTATTGACGCATCGAGCGTTTCGCCCTTGAATATACTGATTGCTGCAGCAACAAGCAGCACCCAAATGAAGATGCTCATAAAGGGTTCAATAATTTTGCGCCATAAAGGCTCTGTTTTGACCCGAATCGTGTTCGGTCCGTATTGTTTTAGGTTTTGTTCGACTTGTTTGGTGCTGAGACCTGTCTCTGATGACTTAAAATGATCCAACACACTCGAAATACGTTCTTGATAGAAAAGCATAAGAGTATTGTACACGATGAAACAGGGTAAAATGGGATAAGTTTTATTGCGTGTAATATTCGTTGACAACAGTGCTTTTCATATGCGATTATATGAACATCCAAGAAGCACTTGTGCTGTAGGAAACAAAAAATATCAAAAAAATAATGAGGTGGGTTGCAATGCAATCTAAGATTGTTCGTCCCAAGTGGCAAGAGTTTATTAAGTATTAGTTACTTT
>JBGTLD010000043.1:0-34991 GCA_041744275.1 Saccharimonadales bacterium (SeqCode)
GCCTTAACCCAGGCTCACCAAGACCGGTGTCTTACTTCAGGGTGTGACTGAATAGAGCTGGCACTTGCCCCATTCGATCCTAAATATAGAATGGGGATGCCTAGGCATTGTGCCAGTGCAGTTACAGCCTGGTTAGTAAGACAACCGTGTTCTTGGTGCACGCCTGCTGCTTCTTTGATTACTTTCTTTGTCAGTACAAGAAAGTAATAAGCCGTTTGCTCATAGCAAACACTAAAATGTCCACGAAAGGGTATAATGATACCAATGACAGATAAAAACACAATTCCAACAAGATTATTATGGGTAGATTTAGAAATGACGGGCCTAGACCCGAAGCTAGATGTACTGCTTGAAGTAGCCGTTGAGGTTACGGACTTTGAGTTGAATACACTCGATAGCTACGAAGCACGTATTACACAAGATAAAGACACGGTCACTGAGCGCATGCAGGCTAACATCTGGTGGCGTGATTATCCAGAGAATAGAGACGATTTTATTCAAAAGCTAGGTGAGGGCAAGCCGCTCGCAACTGTTGAGCAAGAAATGATTACACTCGTGAACAAACATTTTGCTGGTGAGATGGCGGTGCTAGCCGGCAACTCCATACACAACGACCGGCTATTCCTAAAATCCTGGATGCCAAATCTTGATCTTAAACTTCATTATCGCATGCTCGACGTGAGCGCCTGGAAAGTGTTTATGCAGGGCAGGCATGGAGTGGTGTTTGAGAAGAAAGAAGTGCATAGGGCGTTCGACGACATACAAGCATCTGTGGCTGAGCTCGAGTTTTACCTCGACTGGTTCAAGAATAATGGCTAAGATAGAGTCAGTTATTTTTGACATGGACGGTGTTATTATCGATTCTCGAGAATTGATTTACAAAGCCATGGAAGACGTTCTACTTGAGAAACAGGTGTCAAATGTTAGCCGAGAAGATATGGCTCATGTAACAGGTAAACCGGTGCACGCTATGTATAGTTTGCTGGCACCTCACCTAGATGCATATGAGCTTGAGCGTGCACATTTTGCACATCATGACGCGAACATGCATCTATTGAATGAATATCCAGATGTACATACGGTATTAAAAGAGCTACAAAACAAAAATATAAAAATAGGTTTATTTACAGGGTTCAACGAACTTACATACAGTCGTCTTGAGCAGTTTGACCTGCGCAGTTATTTCGAGGCGATAGTGGAATCATCGCAGTATACCGAGCATAAACCTCACCCTGAGGGCTTGCTGATCTGCATGGAAAAACTATCGACAACACCTGTGCAAACAGTCTATGTTGGTGACGGCGTGAGCGACATTATTGCAGGTAAGTCCGGAGGTGTACGCGCGGTCGTAGGTATTACACAAGGTTTTGGATCGCAGGAAGCATTAGAATCAGCCGGCGCAGACTACATAATTGGTTCGCTTACAGAGCTTCCAAGCATTGTGAATTCTCTACAGTAAGCAAAAACCTCACTGAAAGTAATATCAGTGAGGTTTTTGTTGAGCTGTTTAAGCTTTAAGCTTCGTTACGGTTACGACCGTACAAGTAACCACCGGTTGTAATTGCGAGCAGTACAAGAAGTATCCAAAGCCATGAATAGTTACTTGCTGCATTTGCGTTAGCAATAGTAGAGTTTTCTTGGCTGTTTTTTTCATCTGAGTCGCTGCTTGTTACGCCAGTTGTAAGGGCTGCAACTTGTGGTTCATCAGCCTCATTGTCTGTTATCTGTGTGTTGTTGTCATTTCGTGCTGCGATTGCACCATTGCGGTTTTGTCGAGTGGGTGCAAATGCATTACGTGCTACTGTTCTGTCTGCGCTTTGGGTTTCACGAACAGTATTTCTGGTTGATTCACCAAGGACTACACCATTATTTGAGTTATTGCCTGAAGTACCGTCTGTATTAGAGATAGGACCAGTGTTAGTGTCTGGCTCCTGGCTAGGTGTTCGGTCAATTGTAAAACTACGAGTAAGAGTCTGACTTAAGTTACCAGCTGCGTCACGGACGTTCGTACGGATTTGGTAGACGCCATCATCGCGACCACTGATATTGAATATACACTCAGCTGTAAAGTCGTTTGCGCCACCAGCGTTCTGGTTGAAGCAAGGTATACTCACATTGTTACTGTCGCGGATGTTAATGACGAACTGGGCTAAACCACTGTCAGCGTCTTGTGCACGTACTGATATTGCAACATTGTTGTTGTGTGTTGAGTTAACTGCTGGTGTAAGTATCTCAATGGTAGGCGCAGTTGTGTCAGGTATAACAAACGTTACATTTGTACGAGTGTTCTGTAGAACATTTCGAGTCTCTACGTTACCCGCACGGTCAGTTGCTTGTGATCGTATGTCAAAGCTACCAGCACGTGTTGGTGTCCAGATGAATTCAAAGGTATTACCAAACGTTGCGGTACTTGTGTTCATAATCTTCGCGATTACAAAGTAGTCACTGTCTGGGCTACCAGCAGTCTTTGCAAAGATTTCTGTGAAGTCTACACCAGTACCGCCAATGGCGTCGTTCAGTGTTCCCGCAATACGGATTGGCTCTGTCGTGGTGCTGTCACTTCGTGGTGTGTTTATGCCCATTGCTGAGTTTGGTGCTGTAAGGTCAATGCGGAAAGGTACTGATTGTACTTCTGATTCGTTACCAGCTGCGTCAAATGCACGTACTTGGATGTTGTATGGGCCAGCTGTTAAACCAGTTGTGGTGATGAATTCGTTAATACTTTCTGAAGTACCGTCAAATGCACCATCTTCTGCAGAAAGGGCAGTCCAGTCACGAACAACGGTCATTGTTGTACCAGCAACTCTATTAAGTCGGTATTCTGCTCGGTCAATTGCAGAGGCTTCGTCAACAACAGTACCGCTGAGGGTAAAGCCATTATCTGTAGCGCTAATCTTGTCGTCAGAAATTTGTACGTTTACAATTGGTTTTGTGTTATCAACGACTACATTGCTACTGATTGAAGATCGAGCACTGCCAAAGTTATCAATAGCCCTGAAGCTAACTCGATCAAGTGCGAGGAACGTACCGGCTGGCACAAACTCGGTTGTATCAACTTCTAGTGAATAAACATCTGAGCCTGTTTGCTGTTGGAGGAAGTAGGTAAACTCTTTACCGTCATTGTCTTTGAATCTTGCGTAGACACTTCCTTCACGAACGCCAGATGGGTCGCTAACTCGTGCGCTTACAGTGTGCACGCCAGAAATGACTTGATTACTCGCGGGGTTTTTCTCTGAGATAGTCGGGCCAACATTATCAATAACTACGTTACTACTTATGGATGAACGTGCATTACCTGCATTGTCAACAGCCCTGAAACTAACTCGGTTGGGTAACGTCTCGCCTGTGCTTATTTCACGAGTATTGACGATTCTAGAAAATACATCCGATGAACCTTCACGGACAAGTGTATATGCAAATTCTCGATTACTATCATTTTTGAATAACGCCCTAACGGTAGATTCATTGATTCCAGATACGTCAGTTATTTCTGCACTTACTTTGAAGTTACCACCGATTCGTGCATTATTACCCGGAATCTTATTTGCAATCGTTGGCCCTGATGTATCAGTAGCAGAAGTGTTACTAGACTCTGTACTCACCTGGAAAGTACTGAAACTTGATTGAGTCTGTGGTTCTTGGATAATATCGGTATTAATTGTTTCAATTTCTTGTGGTGTATTTGTGCCTGCAGGCTGTACCATGTCAGCGACGGATGGTTGTATTACATCGTTCTCGGATAACTGAACAGCTTCGTTGACATTCTCTCCTACTACAGGGAGTGACTCAGTAGGAGTATCTTCTTCGATTTGCATTTCCTCAGTGATTTCAGCATAAACAACGCTAGGGTTGAACATGAGTGGGGTGACAGCAAGTAGACTACTAAATGCAATGGTCAACGTCAGTAATGAAATAGTTATCCTTGATACAATATTTTTCAAAATTACACTTGAGCCATCAAATACATTCATAATTTCGCCTCCCAGCAGATTCATTAACTTAGTTTAGTATATAGCAAGTTTAAGAAAAAGTATACATTTTGTGAATTACGCAATTATATTTCACTATAATATTGATTTTACTACAGAGGTAGAAATCTGTTATGATTGCATCCAATATGGATCATAAAACAGTTGAAGATTACATCTTAAGTATGCCAGACGCCGTGCTCGACTATCCTTTTGGTAAGGAAGTTGCAGTTTATAAAGTGGCGGATAAAATGTTCGCGCTCATTGCTGAGGGCAGGGATCCGGTGCGGCTTAGCCTTAAGTGTGATCCTCAACTGAGCAAAATATTGCGAGCAGAGTACGACGAAGTTATGGAAGGGTATCACCTTAATAAAAAGCACTGGAATACAATTATTCT
Source organism: Saccharimonadales bacterium (SeqCode) (assembly GCA_041744275.1). Taxonomy (GTDB): domain Bacteria; phylum Patescibacteriota; class Saccharimonadia; order Saccharimonadales; family JBGTLD01; genus JBGTLD01. Next base: position 4,366 of record JBGTLD010000043.1, read on the forward strand.
TAGTGGGCAGCTCCCATGGGAAGAAATTCAAGGACTAATCCGTCACAGTCACAACCTCGTAACTGGAGCTGAAGGCACCGTTCCAAGCTTTCGCTAGGTGCTATTCAGGCACGCCCGACGCCTGACCTGCAAGTACATTCGCGCTGTTAAATTGCACTTCAAGTGACTCTCTCAGCCTTGGGCTCTGCACGCCTTCGTACGCACGCTGCACAATGGTTTGATATTCAGTAAGGCTTGCGGCTATGATTTTTAGGAATTCCTCGTCAAAGCGGTTGTTTTGTGTGGCGTTTGTAAGCGCTTGATCAACACTTCTATCTTGTCCTGCGGCTAGTTCTTTCGATCCGAGCTTTCTACCGGCAGTCTCTAGTGCGGCTAACATTTGAGGTTGCTGGGATTGCATTGAGAGTTTGGTGGTTGTCGCAATATCTTTGGCGGCTTGCGTCCTCGCGTCCTTGATGCCAATGTCGGCAACCCTAATGAGCTCATTTTGCTTCAGTGCTGCTGCTTCTAGTGCTGCAACGTTTGCTTTTCCAGCATTCCCAAGAAGACTAAATAAAGCACCGATTGCTATGATAAGAAATAGCGCAACAGCAGCGACAACCACAATTCGTGACGTTTTTGATCCGCTTGATGGAAGCAAACTTTTCTTTGGTGCTTGCCCGGTATTTGTAATAAAGTCGTAGTCACTTTGTGGTTTTTGTTCCATAAGCATTATTGTATCAGTTCTGCGCTATCACTGCTTATACTTGCCACTTATAGCGTTGTAACTGATACTTATATATATGGACGCGGTGCAGGATGTAAAAGCCAAGCTCGATATAGAGGACGTAATAAGTGAGTACGTACAGCTCAAGCGTGCCGGTAGAAACTTTAAAGGCTTGAGTCCGTTTACAGCAGAAAAATCGCCAAGTTTTATCGTGAGCCCAGATAAAAACATCTGGCATGACTTTAGTTCGGGCAAAGGTGGGGATATATTCACGTTTGTAATGGAGATGGAGGGGCTTGATTTCCGTGGGGCACTTGAACTACTTGCCCGACGAGCAGGCATAGATCTTGAGCAATACAATACAAAATCATCTGGTACATCAAGCAAGCTCAAAGAAAGATTACATGCAGCCCTTGAGGCAGCCACCAAGTTTTATCAAGTACAGTTTAGTCGCAATCAAGTAGCACTGGAGTACGTACTGAAAAAAAGAGCTTTCACGAAGCAAACCGCTCTTGATTTTAGACTCGGCTACTCACCAAACAATGGTGCAGCCCTTATCGACTATCTTAAAAAACAGAAGTTTACAGAAGCTGAACTAGAGAAAGCTGGTCTGACGGCTACTCGCTATAACGGCGTGAGTGATATGTTTCGTGGTCGACTTATGGTTCCACTCATGGATCCTCAGGGGAGAGTTATTGGCTTTACTGCTCGCTTGCTCGTTGATGACCCAAAAGCGCCAAAGTACATCAACACACCACAAACAATTCTGTACGATAAAAGCCGTCATATATTTGGACTTAATTTTGCCAAAGATGCTATTCGTAAATCTGCAGTTGCGGTACTGGTAGAGGGCAATCTAGACGTGATTGCCAGTTATCAGGCGAACGTCAGAAACGTAGTTGCGACTGCTGGAACGGCGCTCACCGAAATGAACCTCAAGGCAATAAAGCGCTTTACCGGTGATGTGCGCCTTGCGTTCGACCAAGATAGAGCAGGGCTCGCGGCAACAGAGAGAGCACTTCCAATTGCTGGCAAAGTTGGCGTAAGTTTGAGTGTTATTACAATCCCTGAAGGCAAAGACCCGGACGACCTTATTAAAAAGAATCCAAAGTTGTGGCAAGAGGCAATCAACAACCATCAATACGCCGTTGATTGGATAATCGATAGATACAAATCGCAACTTGATATTTCCTCCGCGCTCGGCAAGCGAGAGTTCAGTGACGTTGTTCTCGCAACAATTCGTAGGCTCAGTGATGCCGTTGAGCAAGAGCATTACCTGCAGCGACTCAGTCAGATTATAGATGTTAGTGTCGAAGCGTTAAAAACAAAACTCGACGCAAATGAAGAAACGCTTAAACCAAGAAAAAAGCCAAAAACTACATACCAATTGTCGGTACAAGACATTGAACATGCACGAACCCAAAACCAACTTCTGTCTCTGCTTCTTATGAAACCGGCGCTACGATCGCACCTCAAATCATTTTATGAAGACATGTTTCATACAGAAATCGCAAAGCTGGTGTTTAAAACTATCAATGAACAAAAAAATGATGTCAGTAGCAAGGAAATGACAGACGCGTTACTAGCACACCCTGGGTCTGCTAACTCAGAGACATTTGTGCAAGACATGTCAAATTATGTTAAAATGTTGTTATTACAGCACGAGACAACATATCAAGATCTTGATGACGTAGAGCTCGATTACGAAATTGAGCGCGTCCGGACTCGTCTGCTTAAACAATACGTCGAAACCAAAAAAACAGAATTACGTCGACTGCACGAGAGTGGAGAAGTTGATGAGGCTCGTCTCCTTCAGGATTCAAGTGTCCTCGACAAACTACTTAAATCGTCTTAAATCGTACTCAATATTACCAATTCAAGGAGTTTTCATGGCTGACAAAAAGAAGCAAACAACGCACGGCGTGCCACAAGGCAATATGTATGAACAGGCAAAAGAGGATCTACTCGCTCAGGCCAAGAAAGATAATCGTATTCAGCAAAATGACATTTTTGCTCGTATTCCCGATACCAGCGACAACGCAGAAATTTTAGACGCACTTTATACCAGTCTTGCAGATTCTGGCATCCAAATTACGACAGGCACAGGTAAGAAGGGCGGTAAAGGCGACGATGAGTGGACTGCAGAAGACGACGAAGAGATTGTTATTAGCGACAAGATCTACCTCGATGACATTGCAGACGACTCAGTTCGCCTGTACTTGCGTGAAATAGGTAAGATCCCACTCCTCACATCAGAACAAGAACTAGCTCTTGCGCACCGTGTCGTCGCAGGCGAAAAGCGTGCCAAAGATAAAATGGCAGAAGCGAACATGCGATTAGTTGTATCAATCGCTAAGCGCTATGTAGGTCGAGGCTTGGACTTGCTTGATCTTATACAGGAAGGTAACACCGGACTTCTCCGAGCAGTTGAGAAATTCGACCCAGACAAGGGGTTCAAATTTAGTACGTACGCAACATGGTGGATCCGCCAGGCAATTACCCGTGCGATTGCCGACCAGGCTCGTACAATTCGTATTCCGGTGCACATGGTAGAAACTATCAACAAGCTTCTTCGTACGCAGCGTCGTTTGACTCAAGAACTCAACCGAGAACCGACCAACGAAGAAATCGCCAAAGAGATGGAAATCGAAGTCGAAAAAGTCGAACATATCATGAAGATCAAGCAAGATATTAGTAGTCTTGATGCGAGTGTTCGTGACGACGAAGAAGACTCTGTGCTCGCCGATTTTATTGAAGACGAAGACACAATCAGTCCTGAAGAATCAGCAACCGGACAGTTACTAAAAGAGCACGTAAAAGATATGCTTGGGTCACTCACAGAACGTGAGCAGAAGATATTGAAATTGCGTTTTGGACTTGAAGACGGCAAAAGCCACACGCTAGAGGAAGTAGGGCAAGAATTTAGCGTCACCCGTGAGCGAATCCGCCAGATCGAGGCAAAGGCACTTGCAAAACTCCGCAAGCACAAGGACAGCAAAAAACTCCACGACTACATAAAATAATCATGAGACAACCATTCGCAGCCCCGCTAAAGCAGGGCCCACTGGATAGGTTTTCTCATCGCTACGCTTCTCTTTCCAAGCAACGGAAACATACAAGTAAGAAATAAATTCTTACTTGTATGTTAATTTGTAGAACCAATACCCAGCTGGTGGAGTAGCGAATCGAGTTGATTTATTAGCTCGTATGGCTCTGAATCGTTGACGATTGTGTAATCGGCGATGGCAATAGGGCCGCCTTTTTCAAGGTTTTCGATTTCGTCTGTTTCACGAGCGATTAATTCTTTGAGAGTATATGTGCGGTGAGAGTCTTTGCGGGCAAGTACGCGTTCATGGCGTAGCTTAAGTGGGGCCGCAAGTGCTATAACTACCAAATCTTCGCCAAATTGTTCTTTTAAATATTTATACTCAGTCCAACTATATAAACCATCAAGTACTATGATTGACGAACCTTTTTCAAGGTATGACTTAGTTTTTGCAGCAATATGCTTTGCGAGCACTGCAGGCCCTTCTTTTTGTCTCATGTCCAGTCGAACAAACACCTCATCATTTACATTATGTAGCCCACGGCGCTGTACTTCTTCATATACCATAGTACCGAAATGTAAGAGGGGCCATTTATGTGCACCATGAAGGTAATCAGTACAGGTACCTTTACCCGATCCTGGCATACCTACAAACGCAATAATTTTTTTATGAGTCACCATAACATAGTACTAAAAGATACGTTTTAGGGATATACTGTTAGGCAAATGGATCAAATCGCACATACAGCCGATACTGATATTGCCACCTTTAAAAAGATGGCACAAGACTACAAAGTACTCATTGACGCTGATATTACAGATTATTCAAAGCGTATTCAAAAAGAGACTCTGCAAGAATATGGGATCAATGCCCGAACCGAAATAGATGCATTTTTGAGCGTTCTAGAGCGAGGCGGCAAGCGCATTCGCGGCAGCCTAGTCATGCTTGGCTATGAAATGTCAGGCGGCACCGACAAGGCGATGATCCTGCAAGCTGCCCGAGCGGTTGAAATGATGCATGCATACATTCTGATTATTGACGATATTCAAGATCACTCAAACACTCGTCGAGGTGGTCCTGCTGCGCATGCGCTATTAGCTAATTATCACCGTGAACACGAACTAGCGGGCGACTCACCTCATTTTGGATTATCTATTGCACTCAATGCGGCGCTGAGTGGTGTGCACGCGGCTCAGGCACTTCTTACCGAGCTAGATGTTGATGATAATTTGCGCCTGCAGGTTGTGAACATTATAAATCGCACCATGCTTACAACCGCACATGGGCAAACAAACGATATCTTTAATGAAGTTGTCGCAGAAGTGAGCGCAGAGGACATCGAACGAGTACTTGAGTGGAAAACAGCGCATTATACATTCTTAAATCCATTGCGCGTCGGTATGGTGCTTGCCGGTGCAGACAGTGTGGCTACAGAAGCAATCACTGAGTACGCTATGCATGCAGGGAAAGCTTTCCAGATTACCGATGACATCATGGGCATATTCGGAAACGAGTTTGAAAGCGGTAAATCACCTATGGACGATATACGAGAAGGTAAACGAACCGTACTAACGCTCCATGCACTACAACATGCCACAAACGGCAACAAGAACTTTATGATACAAATGCTTGGAAATACGCAGCTTACGCCAGCAGAGTTTCAGCGCTGTAAGGACATTCTAATTGAAACGGGTGCACTTGAATACGCACGCGAACAAGCTATAGCGCACATAGAAAAAGCGGTGCAGTCATTAAACAGGGAAATAGACTGGAGTGAATCTGGCATGCAATTCCTTCGCGGTCTTGCCCAGTACTTAGTCCAAAGACAGTCATAAATGGAAGAGAACATTTTCAAAAAAGGCAGTACGACTTACTACTTTAGTTCTATATTTTTCCCTAAAAAAGTTCGCGAAGACGTATTTCGATTCTATAGTTTTGTTCGGGTCGTCGATGATTATGTAGACAATGTACCGCAGCGTACAGATGATTTTATGAACCTTAGAACAGCATGGAATCTTGCCATTAAAAATCCAGATTTTAGTACCAAAAGATCAGAAAATGACTCAACCGATGAGCGGGTTATAAAAAACATCGTACATTGCACACAAAAATATGACTTCAAGCATGAATGGGTAGAGTCGTTTCTGGACTCAATGCAAGCAGATCTAGAAGGGAAGCAATACCAGACTATTGATGATACACTCTGGTATATTTACGGCTCAGCTGAAGTTATTGGTCTCATGATGGCAAAAATAATGGGCCTCTCAGACGAGGCTATGCACGCCGCAAAAATGCAGGGAAGAGCCATGCAGTATATTAACTTCATTCGCGATATTGCAGAAGACAACACTTTGGGTCGACGCTACTTCCCGGAATCGGATTTAAAAAAGTTTGGTCTCAAAGATCTTAGTCAAGGTAGTGTATCAAACAATTTTGAAGCTTTTAGCGAGTTCATTAATTTTCAGTTGGATAGATACAATGCATGGCAAAAGGAAGCTGAGGCTGGGTATTGGTATATCCCAAAACGTCTTCGTATTCCCACGCAAACCGCATCCGACATGTACAACTGGACAGCAAATCAAATCCGTAAAAACCCGGGCGTTGTATTCAAGAAAAAGGTAAAACCAACAAAAGCACAAATAGTCAGCACGGCACTTCGTAAGAGCTTATGATCGTGGCAGTTCTTTGTAGTACGGCATTGCCTGCAAGCATGCATTAAGTAAGTGCCATAACTGCAGAAAAGCTTGTGAGATAATACCGTCTTGTATCAGTACAGCCTGTGGTTCACGATCAAAGCTTACAATAAGTAATGATGAGTCTGTGACACTCCATTCTACTGGTGCGGTATAGTCCTCTTGCTTTAACCACGTGCGAGTTAGGCTCCCGTTTTCTATTGACTCGTTGCTTGTAGGGACCTTAGAAATATCTGGGTTAATAACATGCCGCTTTACACCATAGCGCGAGGGTGCAGTTCGTATCTCGTGCATGGCGTCAAAACCCATGGCGGTAATATCTGCACGAGTACGTATAAAATATATTTCCTCCTTTAGATTAATTTGTTGCCTATACGCAGCGATGACCTCATCGCGTCCCTTAAATGTAGTGGCTGAGACGGTGGAGGTTTTAATACGAAATGTTTTAAGTAATTCAGGTAATACTTTACGTACAGCATTTTCTTGTTCGGTTGCCTTGTTGCGCTGTTGTGCTGCAAGATTGTTGAGCGCAAGCGGGTTATTAGCGGCAAAATGTAGTTTTTTGTTTTTCTCTGTTTTTATAACCACACCAGTGTCAACGAGCGTATCGAGTACTTTATAAGCATTGCTGCGCGTTAAACATGCTTTCTTGGCCAGGGCGGGGGGTGTCATTTCACCACACTCAATCAGAGCCATATAAACTGTTGCTTGTATTTCGCTGAGACCTGACTGAATTAATAATGAGTCCATAGCAATATAATAGCACAGTTGAGGCTATTTGTGAATACATAATTCACATAAATCAATAATCAATCATAAAAACACTCATATGTATTAAACAATTGTGAAATACATATTGACAATAAACTAGTACAATGCTATATTCATTGTGTAAAGTCAAAGTTATTGAGGAGATTAATAGTTATGAATATTGAACATGATAAAGAAGTTTATGTTGTTAGAGAAACAGATACTAATGAACCGTACCACGGAATTGTGCGCACATTAAGACAGCCTGTCGCAGGCCCATTTAGTCAAAGCGTCAAGCTCGCTAATGAGGTAGCCGAGGAACTCAACAGTGAATATGGCTCTATGGAGGTATACCCCCCATATGGTGGTGAATTAGGGATATTGGAAGACATTCAACACTCAGAAGAAGTTCGCTTCATCGTCGCTCCAAGTGACGGATGTCTTTCACCTGAAGATTCCGTTACAAGTCCAGTGAGTACGTACTGTGATGATGTTTATACAGGCTGACTGTTGTATAGAGCTTTAGGGCCAATACAATCAGAAGTGGCTTATCCGATAGAATGTAAGCAATAGGTTGACAAAATATAATAAATATGTATAATAAAAACTATTGAATCAAATACAAAAAACAGTACTAATTAATGTAAATAAGGAATAATTTTATGGAAAAAGACATACCACAAGTACCGCACATTGATCAGCAAGTTGGTCAAATCGATCAATTAGAGAAATTAAGGCAAGATGCCCAAAAGATAGTAGAACTAGTCGAATATATAGGTGGCCCAGAAGCTTCAATTGACGCTGTGCTTCCATTGCCTCCAGAAATAAGGCAAGACGCAGCAGAACCAAACTGGAGTAATGAGCAAAAAGCTGTAGTTAGGGCAGTTGCAAACGAGTTAGGCTTTGGGTCGGAACAGGATGTATCTAGTGGGTTGAGTGGTGCAAGCGTCGTACTTGAAGGTGGACTCGCATGGAAAGTACAGGCAGAACTATTGGCTACAACAAATGAAGATTCGTATAGCTCTCAAGTCTTTGCTGGTTCCCCAAACCGAAAACTTCGCGATGATGAAATTACATTTTTATCAGTACGAGGTATTGTACTTTCGTCTGAGGCCTCCGAATACGACATGGTAGCGGCAGTTGCGATGAACCAAGAGGGTTTTGAGGCATTAGACCAAGCAGAAATAGAGCCATTTAGTTACGAAACAGACGAAGGAAATACACCTGGAACGACAACGTCTGGTCAACTCGTAAAAATTGGTACCGTAGATGGTCGTCAAGTAAGAGTACTTCGTGTCGATAGAGAAGATTTTGAAGACGAAGATGGCAATAATAAGTATCGAAATCAACCAAACTCTGAGCAAGTTATTAGGCTCATGGCAGATTATTTACAGAACAGCGATGATACAGACACTCCAGTAGAGTTAAAAACCAGTAACGCATATGCATCACGCGTACCTGCATCGTTAGCTGCTGCTGAGGGTTTGGATAGGCGAGTCGGTATTGGTATGTATGGTCGTGCAACGATGGCAACTGTTAAGGGAGAGGAAATAGCTCCAGAGTCACCATTGAACCAACTTCCCGGCGATTTGCGTCTGTACCTTGAGAATGCTGCAAAGGTCTTGAGCTCAGCAGAATAGAGAGTAATTCTATCGTTGGAGTAATTCTACGAGGCTGTTGCGGGAGTGGTACTTGCCAGCATGTAAGTGTGTGTAGGTGGCGATTGCAAACATACCAGTAAACGTCACGATGTATAGTAGTGTTTCTGCCTCTAAGTTGATAAACCCAAGACTGCTACTCACGGGCTCAATGTAGAGTGCTAATGCAAGGATGAGGAGTGCAATCGCACTCGAAAGGCCAAAAAATATGTTCTTGAGTGAACCCTGTCTGAGTAGTAGTGACGCAACCAGTAAACAAAATGACAGGCTTGTTACTATTGTGACTGCCACACCAGCGTACGCACTGCTGCCAAAGCTGAGGTCCGACAGCATAACACTTTGTTGCCCTAGGTAAAACCAGGCTGCAAGTAGTGACGCAGTAGCCATGAATATCCCGGGCCATACAAGAGCAAATGTCTTATGTGAGTGGAACTTATTTGCGATATCGTCCCATACAATTGAACTGATAGTGGGGGCTTCTATGAACAGACGAAACAGGAGTACATGAACAACAGCAAAAAGTGGCGGCGTGCCAATGAACAACGTTGCAATAAAGCTAGAAATACTTATAGCTAAAAGAGCAGACTTTACAATACTACTGAGTTGACTCGCTATTTTTAAGTTTGTCTCGACATTGCTTTCAAATCGTACGCCATTTTCTCTCGGCGTTTCAAACCAGGCAGTGCCAAGGAATGTCATCTCTGAAAAGTCGCTTTTCTTGAAAGATTTTATATCTTGGTTCATAGGCAGTACTTGGTACGCAAACCCCAGTGCTGTGGCGCCCGAGCTACGCTTTGCTGTATTAAAGTATGTTTTATCAGCAGACTTGATACCACGCACATGACCAAGTTCCCACAGATCACTCGAAAGCTGCAGTATGCTCGAAGTAGGCCCATACGCAAAAGCATAAAGGTTTCGTTTGTGTCCGTATTCAACGATAGACACCGTCACCCCATTGGTGTACGAGTATACGTATTCATCGTGAGGTTTATGACTTTTTGGAAGCAAACTATCAATTTTTGCAACGCTCCCGCAGGCTGCAATAAAGAGCTCTAGCTCGCCCAATAAGCCTGGCCCAACTTTTTTGCCGGCTATAGTGACATTTGCATTTGCTTGGTCATATGTAGCGTTAAATGTGCTTCCTCTTGTGTGCAGGCTTCGTACTCTTGCGCGCTTTCGGCGATACGCAAAACGAGCCACCTTCGCCGTTACGATTTCCGAGACAGGTATCACCGAGATGAGAATTAGTAGAGAGCTTATAAGTACATAGTCTGCGTTTGCGTTAAATATAAGTCCAGTTACAATCGCCAGAAAAGCGGCACAAACACCAAAACGTATAAAGTGTTTTCTTGCGCTGGCGTTTTGTCTTTTATAATTCGCCAACGTTCCTGTTGCCGTAAGAAGGTTCGTGTCTGGATTTTTGTAACTACCCATATTGCTTATGAGTATACGCTACTATGACATACAGACGAATAAGGTTCTGCTGGACTACCAGTTGATAACATACACAGACGAAACTAATATTGCATAATTATGACAATTGTATTATGGTATTTGTCTATGGAAAAAAAGATATATAAAGTAGGACCAATACGCCCTGCCAGTTTAGAGGAGCTCTTAGAGTTTGAGGTCACAGACAGCGTAGATGATCGATATGCGGCCACTGAGTCTTCATATCGACCAGATTCAGTTCCTGAGGATTTACTTGATGTCTACTTTGCAGAAATGAGTACAACAGAATTACTAACAGCAGATGATGAGATAGTGCTCGGTAGTGTAGTGCAGCGAGGCTTACAAGCCAAACAGTGCTTGCAGGAAAATCCTGATATTGAACAGCATGAAATTGACACTCTGCAACAGTTGATAGAAGAGGGGAACCGAGCACGTGACGTGTTCATTACGTCAAACCTCCGTCTGGTGGTTAATATTGCAAGTAAATTTGTACGAAGGTCCAGGCTGGGGCTTGATGAGCTTATCCAAGAGGGTAACCTAGGGCTTATTCGAGCAGTCGAAAAGTTTGATCCAGACAAAGGGTTTAAGTTCAGCACATATGCTACCTGGTGGATTAGGCAGTCTATTCAGAATGGTATCGCTGAAAAAGAGAACACAATAAAGATACCGTCACACATACATAAGCTTATTAAGAAAGTTCATGCTGCACGACGTAGGCTAGAAAGTGAAAGCGCTAGAGAGCCGACAATTACAGAGCTGGCCGATGCCACTAATAGCTCTGAGCTTCATGTAGAAAAAGCACTAGAAGTTGGAAAGCGGCGTGATCTCGTGTCACTTAACTACTTAGTTGGTGACCAAGATTCTGATGAGTTCGGAGACCGCATCAGTGACCAGTCGCAGCCTGTTGAAGACGTCGCAATTGAGTCAATGAGAAAATTAGAGGTGCACGCATCACTTGAAGGTTTGTCTGAACGTGAGCAATTTGTTATACGTAAACGGTTTGGGTTAGATGATGGTCATTCTCAAACGCTTGATTGTGTAGGTCGTACGCTGGGTCTTACAAGAGAGCGTGTGAGGCAGCTTGAGAAGCAAGCTATTAACAAATTGAAGCGAAGATTTTTGATTGATGAATCTCTAAGTGCTTAGGCTTGCTTGAGTAGCTTACTCGTATCTGTCTCTTGAAGTATACTGTCTTCATGACATCACCTAAAAAGTTAGCGATTATTGACGGAAAATCGGTGTTTTACCGCGGGTATTACGCAATGCCCAACTTATCTTTGGCTGACGGCACTCCCACGGGTGGTGTGTTTGGGTTTGCATCCATGGCACTCGAAGTGCTAAAACAACTCAAGCCCGATTATGTCTGTGTTGCTTGGGACAAGCCAAAAACCAACATTAGAAGGCGGCTAGAACTCTACCCCGAATACAAGGCAAACCGAAAGCCGGCTCCACCAGACTTTTATGCGCAAATACCGTTACTCCACGAACTATTAGAGGCGTTTGGCTGGCCGTTGTATGAGTTTGATGACTACGAGGCAGACGACATTATGGGAACATTAGCCGTCCAGGCAACAGAGCAGGGCATCGAAACGCAGCTCGTGACGTCTGATCTGGACATGCTTCAACTGATAAATCCACTCGTTCATGTCTATGCGCTCAAAAAAGGACTCAGTAATATCGAGCTGTTTCGTCCAGAAACATTCACGCTCAAATATGGTATTTCGCCTGAACAATTTTTAGATCTCAAGGCGCTGAAAGGCGATAGCTCAGACAACATTCCAGGCGTTCCTGGTATTGGCGAAAAGGGAGCAACCGCATTACTACAAGAGCACGAGACACTCGACGGAGTCTATGAAAACTTGGCGCTACTAAAGGATAGTGTACGAAAAAAGCTTGAAGCTGGGCGAGAATCAGCATACTTGAGCAAAAAAATTGCTGCAATTTGGACAGACGCGCCCGTTACGCTGGATCTTGAACAACTAGATGTTGCAAACTGCAAACCAGATGAAGTTGCAGAGAAGCTACAAAAACTTGAGTTCAAGTCGCTTGTACGGCAGCTGCCAGAGGTTATGCAGGTTGCAGATACTGTTGGATTTGGAGACGCTTCTACGCTGACAATACCGGAACGCATTGTGTTAGATACAAAAGATAGTGTCACATCGTGCACGCTACCAGAGCCTGAGGGTTATATAATCGTACAAAGCACAAATAAACTGCCGCATGGAAAAGAGCCAACCACGCTGTCACTCTCCCCAACTCCAGACAGTGTCATTACGTTTGATTTTAAAGCGGGCGTTAAAGATGTGCGGAACAAGCTTGAGCCATACCTTCGCAAAGCGCCGTTAGTTGGGCATGACATAAAAGCAACGCTACAGCTGCTGCGGCATATTGGGATCACAGATGTACGTGTGGATCATGATGTGTTTATCGGGGCTTTTCTGATTAATAGTTTGCGCCGAGAACAGTCGCTGAGCGATCTTGCGGCAAACGATCTTGGTATTCACCTGGAACCCGATACGGTGACGATAGCAGAGACCACTGCAGTTATAAGAAGTTTGTATGAAAAGCAACAAGCAGAACTCACGAAGCTTCCTAAGGTGGCTGCATTGGCTCAAGACATAGAGTGGCCGATTATAAAAGTGCTTGCAAACATGGAGTATGAGGGTATTGCCCTCGATACAACATACCTGGACGACATGTCGGTAGAGCTTGAAGCGCAAATTAGTGAGGCTGAACAAGAAATTTATAAGCACGCCGGTAAAGAATTTAACGTTGCAAGTCCAGCGCAGCTTTCTGAAATATTATTTGAGACACTGCAACTTCCAACGCAAGGTATCAAAAAGGGTAAAACCGCCTACAGTACGGCCGCGAATGAGCTCGATAAACTGCGAGGAGCGCACCCGATCATTAATTTGATCACACAGTTCCGCGAATACACGAAGCTTAAGAACACCTATGTTGATACACTGCCAAAAATGGTAGATAACCAGTCTCGGCTTCATACCACGTTTAACTTAACGATTGCCCAAACCGGCCGACTGAGTAGCACTGATCCGAACCTACAGAATATTCCGGTACGAACCGATCTTGGCAAACGAATTCGAACTGCGTTTGTGGCGGGTCCGGGGCAGGTGCTTGTGAGTGCAGACTATTCTCAGTTTGAGCTTAGGCTCGCTGCATATCTCGCCGATGATAAGCAGTTAATTGACATGTTTAATCGTGATATCGATGTGCACACTGCAACCGCAGCACAAGTATATGGCCGTGAACCAGAGGACATAACCAAGAACATGCGACGCGACGCCAAGGTTATTAACTTTGGTATTTTGTATGGCATGAGCCCACATGGCTTAAGCATTGCGACTGGCATGACGATTACGGCTGCAAAAGACTTCATAGATAAATACTTTGAACTAAGAAAACCAATACTAACGTACATGGATGGCCTCAAAGACAAGGCTCGCAAAGATGGATATGTTGAAACACTCTTTGGGCGTCGTCGCCCAACGCCGGATATTCACTCAAAGAACTTTGTTGTCCGTTCAAGTGCCGAGCGAGCGGCGATCAATATGCCTATTCAAGGCACTGAGGCAGATCTTATGAAAATGGCGATGGTGGCGGTAGATGCAGTGCTGCCAGATGGCGCAAAACAGCTTTTGCAGATCCACGATTCGATATTAGTTGAATGCAGTGAGTCAGATGGAGAACTGGTGGCGAAACTGCTCAAAGATACCATGGAAGGGATTCATAAGCTTCCTGTAAAACTTACCGTCGACACGTCTATTGGCACAAACTGGGGCGAACTTTAGTACAAGTAAGTATTTTCACAGATTTATTCGTCGTGGAAATGGATAATTATAGATACAGCTCAGCGCTAAAAAAATAACAGATTAACTTTGGCGTGCAAGCGTGTATGGAGGGTGGAATGGTTGAAACATTGATTAGAAATGGCGACGGCGACGATTACTTTGAGGTGGGTGTAAATGAGGCTGAAGCATATGCCAATGCAGGTTCAGGGCTGAAGATTGTTGAAGTGACGCCACTAGTACGTGGAGCAGACCACATGCCAAAAAGAGCTGGCGTACCCTTTAGCGGGTATATTGCGCTGCACGGTTCATACCCAAGATTTCTCTAATACACATAAATATTGCATTATATTGACAAATATGCTATAATGTATTTATGAAGTATATTTTGGGAGTCATTGCGGTTGTAGTCATACTTATTGTATCGATTATTCTTATTGCTAATAGGGGAGACAACGCCTCTGCACCTGCTGGTATTGAACCGGACAATACGGTCAATCTGCTTGATTTCGCAGACCGCGTTGGAACCGTTGAGTTTACCCAGAAGGGCCGTATCACTGCAGCCGATGAGTATCGTGAAATTAGAATAACCGTCGGTCGTGTTGAGCGTACAATTGACGTTATTCAGGGCTACGATGGAGAAGTAATAGAGCGAAAAGTCTACCCAAACACTGAGGCAGCGTATGCTTCATTTGTTGAGGGCCTTGCCCGTGTTGGTTTTGCAACAGAACAAGAAGCTGCGTATGAAGACAAAGCTGGAGTCTGCCCACTTGGCAAGCGCTTTGACTACGCGTTGAAAGATGGAACACAAAGTATTGTGTCACTTTGGAGTACGAGTTGCAGTCGCCGAGATGGCACTTTTGGCGGAAATCAGTCATCAGTACGTACACTCTTTACGAATCAGATTCCTGAGTATCGTCAGGTTGCACGCGGCGTTCGTTTATAATTAAGTATGCATTAATATAGTTTGATTCTGGTTGTGGGCAGTGCTAGCATAAGCATAATACAAAACAAGCACAGCAGGTCCATGAGTATAGAAGTCCCGACGCAAAAAGGAGCAACTTTAGAGGAGTTTCTTTGTGCGGCTCCAGGCATGGTGACTGATATTGTAGAGGCTCGCCAAAATTCTGGCCATCACAATGTATACGATCGTTTTATAACCGATTATGTCGGGGATTTTCAAGTCCCGAGGGCGCCTGCTATTGTACGAAATGACGCACGTGACAGTCGGATATTTGACGGAGAGGGGCACAGTAGTTACACGACTGAAGGTCATCTTTTGCACGTCAGATTACCTAAAAAAATACACGCATATGGAGAGGCTAGAAATAATTTCTTTGTCGCAATCGCGAACGTGCATACAGGCGTCATTACTGAATGGGAAGTAGATGATGTACACCATGATAGTCATGAAGGAACGTTTAAGACCACTATATATTTAAAAAGTGATTTATTGGAATATGATGTTGATTTGAGGCGGCCCAAGAACATGGGTGATGCAGTTAAAAACGCGAAGGAGTACCACAGAAGAAAAGGAATGATAGCACTCATGCAGCAGCAGCGCGCTCGCATAGAGTTATCGAATAAAGGGGGTACATTTAGGCCCTTTGATTCTCGTGAAGAAACTTTGCGTCCTTTTCTAGACCTAACAGAGTCGCTCGACCGGCTGCATCGCCAATTTCACGATGCTTCAGACCTTCATGCTTCTCGCCGCCTCTCATCACCTGCTATAGTGGCTGTATGATTCAAGCAGTAATTTTTGATTGTTTTGGTGTGCTAACGACAGATACCTGGCGAGCATTTGTGGCTAGTTTACCTGAAGGTATGGATACTAAAGAGATTCGGGCGCTTAATCACGCATATGATGCTGGTGTACTCAGCAAGTCGGAGTTTCTTGAGCAGGTCCACGAATTGACTGGCCGTACGCCGGTTCAGGTAGAGACGATGCTCAGTAGCGATGTGGCAAAAAACACCGAACTACTGGACTATATTCGAGTTCTGAAGCACGATTTTAAAATCGGGCTACTCAGTAATATTGGCACAAACTGGATCCGTACATCCTTTTTAAGTGAAGACGAACAGGCACTTTTTGACACCATGGTATTTTCGTACGAAACGGGGATGACCAAGCCCGATCCGAGGATATACGAACTCGTGTGTGATAATTTGTCAGTACAGCCAGAAGATGCGGTGTTTATCGACGATATCGCCGGCTACTGCACTGCAGCAAGAGACATCGGCATGAAGGCGGTGGTCTATGAATCTTTTACACAAACAAAACGTGATTTAGACGAACTTATATATCCACAGTGATATATTTGGCTACATTAAACGGAGTATGTTATAAAGTTGTTGACTTCGAGTAAGCACAGGCGTTTACTATGTACTATTCCAAGTAAACAAAGGAAAAAACAAAATGGCAACATACATATTTCGTGAAAAATTTGGCGGTTCTGTTCTATGTGACAATCAACTCGATGCATTCCAAGAAGATACGTACACAATACCCGATTCTCCTGAGGCGCTGGACGGTCTAATCAGGGAACGGCCAGCAAATTGGGGTCTTGGCAGGGCTGCGCTACTCGGTGAACACTCTATCGACTTATCCGAATAATCACTTTTCCTGGTAAGCTACACTCTTCAATCATCCTGTATACGTGTGCACGCACGGCACCTGCCATTGCTGCGCTCGGTACACTTATTAAAATATTCTTTTGCTTTAGCCCTACCGGTACTTCTGTGTTGAAGTGCCGAGCAATATACGATTTAACTGCAGTTATTTCCACTGGTTCGTCAAAGTCTTTGCTCGATAGTATAGAAAATAAAGATTCTGCCATAGAGTTTAAGTATACCCGTTAATCTGTAACTGTGGGTTAAAATAGAATCTATGCCGGAGTTACCTGAAGTCGAAACAGTGCGTCTTGGTCTGCAAGCTTTGCTGCCAGGTCGTCGTATTTCAAAAGTTACGTACGATTGGCCGAAAGGCTTTCCAAATACATCTGCCGATGTTGATTCTTTTTTAATTGACGCAAAAATTACGAGCGTAGAGCGCCGCGCAAAAGTACTCATGATTCACTTAAGTACCGACTATTCACTCGTTATTCATCTTAAGATGACCGGCCAGCTTGTATTCGTAAAGAAAACAAGCAAGTCGAAAGTAAAAAGTAAAAAGTTGAAAGCAGAAAACTTGGAACCTGCTATTTTGAACTTTCAACATGAGTCTGGTGAAACCAGATTCGGGGCAGGGCACCCGAACGATTCACTTATTGGTGCGCTCCCAGACAAATCAACCAGAGTTACATGGACTTTCGCAGACGAAAGCCAGCTTTTTTTTAATGACCAGCGCAAGTTTGGCTGGGTGCGGCTGTTGCCAACCGTCGAAATCCCGAATATTGATTTTTTTAAGCGGGTTGGTCCAGAACCCTTGAGCACAGAATTTACCCCAAAAGTGTTTCGTGACCGAGTGCGTCGGCGTGCGAACACAAACATAAAAGCAGCCATACTCGATCAAACAGTGCTTGCGGGTATTGGTAATATTTATGCAGACGAAGGTCTATGGGCAGCTCGAATCCATCCCACGACACTCGTAAAAAATGTTTCTGACACGAAATTAAATAATCTCCATAAAGCCCTGCAACGCGTCTTGCGGCTATCCATAGAAAAGGGTGGTTCATCAGATAGAAACTACGTGAATGCAGAAGGTGGGCGGGGTAGTTACTTAACATTTGCCGAAGTGTTTCGCCGCGAAGGCAAGCCATGCAGTCGGTGCGCCACCATAATTGAAAAGACTCGTGTCGCCGGCCGCGGCACCCACACCTGTCCAGTCTGTCAGAAGGTTAAGCTATGATTACGACGCTTACTGGTGCTAATAATTTTGGGTTGCACACCGAGCTGCACAAGCAGATTGATGCTTTTTTAGGTGTTCACGACGCTATGGGGCTTGAGCGATTGGACGGCGACGACCATAGTTTCGATCGTGTACGCGAGAGCTTACAGAGCATGCCTTTTTTGGTGAGCAAAAAACTTGTTGTACTAAACAAGCCGAGTGCGCAAAAAGAGTTTACCGAGAAAGCCGAGGCACTGCTAAGTGACGTACCAGACGATATAAACGTCGTCATTGTAGAGCCAAAACTAGATAAGCGCTCAAGTTACTATAAATATCTAAAAAAACACACCGTGTTTCAGGATTTTCCAGCACTCGATACGCACGAGTTAGCGCGATGGGTTGTTGCGTTCGCCAAGACCAAGGGCGCAACGTTTTCTCAGCAAGATGCAAGTTATTTGGTGCGCAGGGTTGGCGCAAATCAGTTACTTCTATCTAACGAAGTTGAAAAGTTACGCCACTTCAACCCAAAGATAAGTAAAGAATCAATTGACTTGTTGACTGAGCCGACAGTGCAAAGCAGTATTTTTGACTTACTTGACGCGGCGCTTCACGGAAGGAAACAGCAAGTACTCGATCTGTATGCAGAGCAGAGGTCTGCGGGTGTCGATCCGGTGCAAATACTCGCACTGCTTGGTTGGCAGCTCCACGCTATGGCGGTCGTGCTGCACCGCGGTAATCATTCGCTTGAGGAAACAGCGAAGGCCGCAGGTATACACCCGTTTGTACTCAAAAAATCTGCAGCAGCTACCAAGAATATGGACACTTCACGCATTAAGTATTTAGTGTCAGAGGCATCCAACCTAGACGTTCGTATGAAAAGTGAATCAATAGACCCAGACGACGCCCTCATAAACTTACTGCTTGAAATATCAGAAAAATAAAAAGCCGCCCGGGGAAGGGCGGCTTGATTTTGTATAGGTAGAAAAACTATTTCTTGGTAGTTTTCTTAGCTGCAGGTTTTTTTGCGGCTGTCTTTTTAGGTGCCGCAGCTTTTGTAGTAGTCTTCTTGGCGACAGCTTTCTTCGCTACAGGCTTTGCAGTTGTTTTCTTAGTTCCAACAGCTGGCTTCATACCGGCAGCTTTCGCGGCTTTTGCGAGCTGGCTTTTCTTGCGAGCAGCTTTGTTCTTATGAATAATGCCTTTCTTTGCAGCAATATCGATAGTACTCTGAGCTTTTGAAGCGGTTTCACCAGTTTTTTTACCGCCAGTGACTGCTGCATGGAAGCTCTTGAGTGCTGTCTTAAGGCTTCGCTTCGTTTTGACATTTCGAATAGTCGCTTTGTTTGCAACTTTTACACGCTTCTTGGCTGACTTAATGATTGGCATAAACAATTCCTATCTGTGACGTTATTATTTTAAACTGTTCGAGGTTTAATATACCTCAGTTAGACGCTAATGTAAAGAAATTGTAGACATGCTAATGTTTTTATGGTACGCTCGCTTATAGAGGAATTAAAAACAAAACCAAAAAAATGGAAAACGCACAAAAACAACTTGTCGACAGGATTCGTGAATCTAACAATGTATTAGTGACTGTGAGTAATGATCCATCTATCGATCAGCTCGCAGCCGCTGTTGGGCTCACGCTTATGTTAAACGCACTCGGCAAGCATGCAACTGCGGTTTACAGTGGTAAAACACCATCCGTCATTGAGTTTTTGCAACCAGACCAAACCATAGAAAAGAACACTGATAGTCTACGCGACTTTATTATTTCGCTTGATAAATCGAAAGCAGACAAGCTTCGATACAAAGTAGAAGACAAGATGGTAAAAGTGTTCATTACGCCATTCAAGTCCTCTATAACCGAGCATGATCTTGTGTTCAGCCAGGGTGACTTCAACGTTGATGTGGTTGTTGCAATCGGCGTGCACAAAAAAGAAGAGCTCGACCAAGCTATAACCTCTCATGGACGAATATTGCACGATGCAACCGTCAGCTCCATAAATACGACGGCAGATGGCCAGCTTGGTTCTATTGGCCTCACGAATACGAAGGCAAGTAGCTTGTGTGAGATTGTCGTTGGTGTATGTCAAGCAATCAAACCAGACGTCATTGATGAGCAAATGGCCACAGCATTTTTGACGGGTATTGTGGCTGAAACCGAGAGGTTCAGTAACGAAAAGACGTCTTCGCAAACTATGAACATCAGTGCGGTTCTCATGGGTGCAGGCGCCAATCAACAGCTCGTTTCCACAAAACTCCAAGAACCCGAACCTGAACCTGAGCCAGTCCCTGAGCCAGAACAGCCTGAAGCACCACAAGAGGAACAGGTTGAACAATCAGAACAGCCAGCGCCTCGCAACGACGGTGTGCTTGAAGTTGTACAAGACCCTGAAGACGCCGTACAGCCTAGCCCAGAGCAAGAGTCAGGCGATACGAGTGAACTCGAGCAGGGCCAGAACACAGAAGATCATCCATTATTCGCCGACAGCCTGCCCCCGGTTCAAAGCAACGAAACGGATAACAATCAGCCTGCCGAAGAGCCACAAGAAAGGCGTTCGGTTCCAGCATTTATGACCGAACCACCAACTCACGGCGGTACACTTACCGCAAATTCTCGACCAGATTACTTGAACACGCCACTCAGTTCGCTCGATATGCCAAGCACGAGAACAAACCCACGTGATAGTGATCAACCAGAACTAGCCAAGCAAATAGAGGACCCAAAACCAGAGCAGCCTGAAGTACCACAAGAAGATCAACTAGAACAACAAGATGGTGATATAAATTCAGAGCAGGCTTCTGGCGATACGCAAACAACGCCCCCAGACCCCATGGACATACCTGTTCCCGACACACAAACACTCGAGGCTCTCGAGCAGGCAGTTGAAAGCCCGCACCAGCAAAATTCACCACCGCTTCCAGATCCAAACGAAGCAAGGCAAGTCATCGAAGACGCCATGAATAGTAGTGACACCCCAAAGCTTGACCCAGCAGCGAGCCTAAACGCTTCAGGATTCTTGACCGTCGATCACGATCAGATTGCGGGTCAGGAGCATGTAGATAATGAAACCCCTCAAGACGTAACAATTGACCCCAGCACGGGAGAAATAACGTTTCCGTCAGAGCCGTCGGTTCCAGTTCCAGGCATCACAGAGACTGCTACAGAAGATAGTACTGCGCCTCCGGTTCCACCACCGTTTATGCCGCCACAACCGAATGACAACGTTGATGATGACATGGCACTTCCCCCCGTCAATTACTAGTACATGTATACTGCTGAGGCATGGATTATAAAAATTTCGATGGAATATTACTTGTAGATAAGCCGCTTGGTTGGAGTTCGTTCGATGTTGTCGCAAAAGTTCGCGGACAGTTAAAGTACATGACGGGTCTAAAAAAACCAAAAGTCGGGCATACAGGAACGCTTGACCCGCTTGCGACCGGACTCATGATTTTAGTACTTGGGTCGTATTGTAAGCGGGCATCTGAGTTTTCAAAACTAGATAAAACCTACAAACTCACAATGAAGCTGGGAGAAGAGAGTACTACGGGTGATGCCGAGGGTGAGATTACTCTAATTTCCGATAAAACTATAACCAAAGCCGAGTTTGCAAGCGTTTTGCCAAAGTTTGTAGGTGACATATCTCAAGTCCCACCTGCGTATTCAGCTGTCAAAATTGGTGGCCAGCGAGCCTATGCGCTTGCACGGGCAGGCAAAGAGGTGGTTATTGAGCCACGCGTCGTTCATGTAGATCATATTACTCTCGATGCATACAACTTCCCAGAGGCTCAGTGCACAGCGTCTGTATCGTCTGGCACTTATATTCGCTCTCTTGTTCAAGACATTGGCCGTGAACTTGGTGTCGGTGCGTATATGTCGGGTCTTCGAAGAACAACAGTGGGTGTATATTCGCTAGAAAATGCGATCGAAACAAACGACAAACTACCCAACGTCCTCATGGATGCTATACTAAAAACCTAAGACATTCTCGTTGATATAAGGAAGAGTAATGATTGTTCGTGTTTCTATTGATGAAAAGTCGTTTGGCGACAAAATTTTGTACCAAGGTTTGGAGTGCACACTTCAAGCTGGCGAAAAACTGGGGCTTATCGGCCGTAATGGTACAGGCAAATCAACGCTTTTTGGTATGCTCACTGGGCAAGACAAGGATTACTCTGGCGAGATTGAGTTTCAAAAAAACTTAACGGCTGTAAGCTCTCGGCAGGAACACCAAGGTTTTGACGACGTGCCAGTGCTTGAGTTTGTCCTAAACGATCTTCCGCACTACACCACGCTAAAACACATAATCGATACCTATCCGCACACGATGGGTAACAACTCTGCCAAGCTCAATGAGTACGGTGAAGCACTTGATCGTTTTGCGGCACTTGATTATTACCGAGTCGAAGACGAAATTATGCAAAGCCTCAGCGCATACGGGCTTAACGAAACGCAGATATCTGGAACACTTGGGCAGTTATCTGGTGGCCAAAAGCGGTTCGTAGAGCTTGTAAAAGTACAGCACGCCAAAGCTGATTTGATTCTTATCGACGAGCCAACCAACCATATGGATTACGCCGCGAAGGAACTATTTGTAAACTGGCTCAATAATGAAAAAGCAGCTGTGCTTGTGATTACGCATGATCGAGACGTACTGAAATCTGTTGATAGAATCATGGAAATCCGTGACGGTTCGGCCCTCAGCTTTAAGGGTAATTACGACGCATACTTACGCAGTAATACGCATAAAATCACGAGTGAAGTAAACGAATACGAAGTAACGCAGCGTCGGATAGAAAATCTTAAGAACGATGTCGTCCGGTTTCGCAGGCTCAAAGAAAAGGCCCGGAACCCAGGCACCATAGCTCGGTTCAAGAGCCAAGAGCAGCGGGCCGCCAAAGAGCTTGCTGAGCTTCAAAAAATGGATAAACCAAGTTTCTGGATTGATAAAGAGTCTATGAAGGGCTTGAACGACAAGCTTACCGATGCATACGAAGAACACAAAGCCAAGAACATTATCATCCGGGCTCGCACTGCGGTGAGCAAATCGAACAGATTACTTATTGAGGCAAGCAAAGTCGCACTCGGCTACACAGATGAACCGTTGTTTACCCCAGTATCTTTTCAGCTCAGAGAAGGCGAGCGGCTACGGTTGCATGGGAGAAACGGTGCCGGTAAGACGACACTTGTAAATGCCATACTTGCCGCAGCTCATGGAAGTGCCGCTAAGAGTCAGCGAATAAGCGGCGAGCTTATTACCGAAAAAGAGCTCAGAATCGGTAATTACGAACAGGAAATATCCGAGAGTGTCCTTCACTTGACGCTCGCAGATGCAGTTGAACAGGTGTACAAGGCAAAGAATGTAAAGATTTCTGACCAAAAGATCAAACAGGTACTCTCGGACTATTTGTTTAACCCAATGACAGATGGCGCCATGAAAGTAGAGCGCCTCAGCGGTGGTCAAAAGGCGCGTTTGCAACTCATTAGCATGCTTGCAGACGACCCAATGGTTTTGATACTCGACGAGCCCACAAACCACCTAGATCTTCCGAGTATAGAAGAGCTCGAGCAGGCACTCGCTCAGTACCACGGAGCTATAATCTACATTTCTCATGACACGTACTTCAGCAACAACATCGGTGGCACAACCGTTACTATTGACAAATAGATATTATTTGTGTTATAATTACTAGGTAACTAAATATAAAAAGGAAAAAGAATTACTATGGAACGATCACGTTTAATACCTGCAGAGCAAATGGTTATTCCGGTAAATAATACGGTTCTTGAAATTGCCCGTACGGCCGTGGATACTTTTGCCACAGAACCTGTATCTACTGTCTTTGAAGCGCAACAATACCCCACAGATCAGAATGCTTATATGGCGGCGCTCAAGAGCGATGACCTAAAGCATAACTATCGAATGGTAGTTGCCTCTGACCAAACACCTAGTAATGTTCGTGCGAAAGCAAAGGTTAGTAGTCCAGCGATGTCTACTATCGAGGTGTTCAATATAAAGCCTGAAAAGCCAGGCTTGGTCCAACGATTAAAAAGACAAAAACCAAGAGTTGCCGAAAAGTTCCGTGCAGGCACCTGGGACGCCAGATATCAGTCAACGGGACCGGAAAATAGAGTATCAATTTATAGGGTAACCAATGGCAGCGCAGTGGTAGTACAAAAAACCACAAGCCATCAATCTCAGGCTTCAAGAGAACAAGCCAAGAAAGAAAGAAGAATTGAGAAAGATGCAGTTTTTAATTTAAGATTTGCGCCTGGCAGTCCACGTTCTCAACGATACATGGAGGTGCTGACCAAGCGTGCCGCGAAACATATCGAGTCCGCTCCTACATCCAAGAATAGCAATGATGCAAAAAAAGCAAAATTAAAGCACCGCATTGAATTTGGTATTAATGATTAATCAGCGCGGATTCTAAGTAATAGATTCTTAGATTTGCAGAACCCACACAGGGGTGGTATAATCCTTGATAACGCCATCGATATCTCGTAAATTTGTAAAGATAACTAAGGAACACTGAATGATTTCAACGGAGAAGAAGAGCAAAATTGTTGCTGACTTGCAGTCAAGCAAAACTGATACCGGCAGCAGCGCTGTCCAGGTTGGTATTTTGACCGAACGTGTTAAGGAACTAACAGAGCACCTCAAGACTAATAAGCATGACTTCATGGCTCGCCGTGGTCTCTTGCAAGCTGTAGGTAAGCGAAAGCGTCTACTCAAATACATTGCTGAAAAAGACAGCAAACAATACTTAGAGCTCATTAAGAAGCTAGGCATTCGCCGCTAATTTGCATAAACTAGAGGAGTGCTGGCAATCAGCACTCCAAGCTTGTGCACATTAAATAAACTACTTACGCAAGATTGACGCTAGATCACAGATATACATGGTTGCTAACAACGCACAATGGCCAGTAAAGGTATATTTGCACTCTAGGGCCAATCTTCTAAGGTGATTCGAAAGGAAATGAATGGGACAAACTATTAACCCGTTTGGTAAAGAAATAATAAAAGTAGAAACTGAGTTTTGTGGGCGCACGCTTTCATTAGAGGTCGGACGCTTAGGATTCCGTTCGAGTGCAACCGTACTGGTTCGTTACGGCGACACCGTGGTTCTTGGCACCTCAATGGTCGGATCCCGCCCCATAAGCGGCATGGATTACTTTCCACTCAGCATAGATTATGAAGAGAAAATGTATGCAGCTGGTAAGATTAGCGGCTCGCGATTTATTAAAAGAGAAGGTCGCCCATCCGACGACGCTATCCTGATTGGTCGTCTTATTGACCGACCGATTCGACCACTGTGGCCAAAAGGCTATCGCCAAGAAGTGCAGGGTATCGCAACGGTACTGAGTCTTGACCCAGATTTTCGTCCAGACATGATTGCAATGATTGCAGTCAGCGCGGCACTCATGCTCACTGGTGCTCCGTTTGAAGGCCCTGTTGCTGGTGTCCGTGTTGGTCTTACAGAAGACGGCTCGTATCAGGCGTTCATGTCTGCGGATGAGCTTGATACAGGTTTACTTGACCTCGTTGTCGCTGGTACTGAATCAGGCGTGATGATGGTAGAGGCCGGAGCGAATGAAGTATCAGAGGAAACAGTCGCGGAAGCAATCGCATTTGCGCATGAAGCTATTAAGCCTGCTGTACAGCTCCAAAAAGAACTCGTAGCCAAAATTGGCGTAGAAAAGATGGAGTACGAGGTTATTAAGCCAAACGAAGAGATCCAAGCAGCAGTTGATGCATGGGTAGATGGCAAGCTCACAGAAGACTTACGAATACCGTACCCAGAGCGAAACGTACTCCTTAAGCAGCTCCGCGATGAAATGCACGAACACTTTAAAGCAGAAGTTGGCGAAGAAGATTTCCCGAGTGTCCACAGCGAATACGATGAAGCTTTCACAACGGCACTACACAAAGATGTCCGGAAGGGAATCGTCGAACACCAAACACGACCAGATGGCCGTACGCTCGACGAGATTCGACCGCTTTCAAGTGAAATCGGTATACTCCCAAGAGTTCATGGATCAAGCATATTTACTCGTGGCGTAACACAGGCTTTAAATATTATTACGCTCGCACCACTCAGTTTCACACAGGTTGTTGACACCATGGAACGCGACAACGAGCGTCGCTACTTGCACCACTACAACGCACCAGGCTGGACAGTCGGAGAAGTAAAACGCTTATCTGGCCCAGGCAGGCGAGAAATTGGCCACGGGTACCTTGCCGAGCGAGCTTTAACAGCGGTACTGCCAACTGAGGCAGAATTTCCATACACCATCCGCTCAGTCACGGAGATTATGAGTCAAAACGGTAGCACCAGTATGGCGGCGACATGTTCGTCTACGCTCGCACTCATGGACGCGGGCGTACCGCTTAAGCGACCAGTCAGTGGTATTGCTATGGGTCTTATGATCGACGGCGACAAACCATATATTATGAGTGACATTGCTGACGCCGAAGACTTTGCTGGTGACATGGACTTTAAGGTTACCGGTACTACAGAAGGTATTACCGCGCTACAAATGGATATGAAGGTTCATGGCCTACCGGTAGAGGTGCTTAAAGAAGCACTCATGAAAGCCAAGCTAGGTCGAAACAGCATTTTGGAGCACATGCTTACGACAATCGCAACGCCACGTGCAGAAATTAGCCCATACGCACCACAGGTTGAGTCTATTAAAGTAAACCCAGACAAGATCAGAGACATTATTGGTAAAGGCGGCGAAACAATTAACCGTATTATTGCTGAGACAGGTGCAGAAATCGACATCAAAGACGACGGAACCGTGTTTATCGCAAGCCCAGACAAGCAGTCAATTGACGCAGCCAAGCACATAATTGAACAAATTACTGCTGAAGCAGAGGTTGGCAAGATATATGTCGATGTACCAGTAGTAAGTGTGATGGACTTCGGAGCATTTGTGCAGATTATGCCCGGCAAAGACGGCCTTGTGCACGTATCAGAGATGAGCGAAGAGCGGGTAAACAAACCAAGTGACGTCGTAACCGTTGGTGACCTTGTGAACGTAAAGCTCGTTGCAATTGATGAAAAAGGTCGCTTGAATCTGAGTATGAAAGCCGCAAAGCGAGAGCAAAGTGGCGAATAAAAAATCCGTACATTTCTGGGAGGCAAGTCAGCTTAGGTTGGCAATAACAGGTGTATTATTGAGTGTCTTGGCATATATAGTCGCCTCCCTCGCAATTGATTCGGGTAATTTGCTACATTATTTTATTACATTTGCGCTGGCGTATTACGCTGGCAAAATGTTGGCGCGAGCAATTCGGTTTCACTCCAATGGCAAAAAGTAGCAAACAGCAGGAACTGGACGAGCTTGCATCGTCGACCATAAAGTCAGGTATTGGCGCCGAGCTTGCAGCGAACGCAACGCAGCTTGTGTTCGGAGAGGGTAACCCGGATGCTGACATTGTTCTTATCGGCGAAGCCCCAGGGAAAAACGAGGACATCCAAGGAAAGCCATTTGTTGGAGCGGCAGGTACATTTTTGAACGAAATGCTCGAGCGAATAGGGTTCAAGCGTACTGATATCTACATAACCAATATCGTAAAGTACCGACCACCTAATAACAGAGACCCGTTACCAACCGAGAAAGCAGCATTTTTACCAATTTTGAATCAACAAATAGATATAATTGACCCGAAACTTATTGTCACTCTAGGCAGGCACAGCATGGATTGCTTGCTTCCTGGACTGATAATCAGTCAAGTACATGGTCAGCTAAAACGGTATAGAGAAAGAGCATTCCTCCCACTATTCCACCCGGCGGCGGCCTTGTACAACGGCGGTTTACGGCAAACGCTCATAGACGATTTTGCCCTAATCCCCACAATTCTTAAGAAAATACATGTGTAATATCCAAATAAGAAAGGAAATCTAAATACATGAATACAAATCAAACACAACGCTCTGGCAATAAGCCAGATCAGAAATCAAGCCCAGTGAGAGCAGTCAGTCGCGGTGCCGCGATTCGTGCACAACGTCGAACGCATGATGACGCAAACAAGCTCATCAGCAGATATCTTGATCAACCGGAAGATGAGACAGATAAAAAACCACGTGCTAATTTTATAGATGACAGTCCACGCCTTAAAATAATCGGGCTTGGCGGCATGGACGGCGGTGGTTCTAAAAACATGATGCTTGTTGAATACATGAACGACGCTGTAGTAATTGACTGTGGTAATGAGCTTGGCGTTGACTTGCCGGGCATTAATTACGGTATCTGTGACACCAGCTACCTCGACACAATCAAGAACAAAATCCGTGCATACATCATCACGCACGGTCACCTTGACCACATTGGTGGGCTGCCACATATTGTGCACAAATACCCGGCACCAATTTACGGATCAAAGTTTACCATTGGTCGCGTTGAAGAAATTTTTAATAACTTTGGCCTACCAATGCCAGAGGGCTTTACGCTGCAAACCGTCATGATGAACGAAGACACCCACGAGCGGCTCAAGATTGGCCCATTTTTTGTGGAGCTTGTGCGTGTTACGCACTCGATTCCAGGATCGACAATGGTCGTCTTAGATACGCCGGTTGGTAGAATTATTAATACTGGGGACTTTAAGTTTGATCCAAGTCCACTCGATCAAGAAGTAACTGACTATGAGAGATTAAAGCAGTTAGGTGATGAGGGCGTATTAGCTCTGCTCAGCGAAAGTACCACAGCAGAAAGACCTGGTCGTACTCCATCTGAAAGTATTATTGAACCTACAATCGTTGATATTATGGAAAACGCACCCGGACGAATATTCATGGCTATGTTCTCGACTAACATGAAGCGTGTTCAAATGATCGTGAACGCAGCAGTACACCATAATAAAAAAGTGGCTATGGACGGTCGAAGTATGGTTTCAACACTTGAAATGGCCGTACGACATGGGTTCATGAAAATTCCAAAAGGAACATTCGTGCCAATATCTAGCGTAGCGAACCTTAAGGATAGTGAAGTCGTAGTTGTATGTACTGGCTCACAAGGTGAACCAAGCTCTGCACTACAACGAATGGCAGCAGGAGAGCACCGCCATGTCAAACTCAAAGAACAAGACACCGTTGTTCTTTCAAGTTCACCTATCCCAGAATCTGGTAACGACTCATTGGTTGGAGCTATGGTGGATGGTCTCGTTCGAAAAGGTGTACACGTATTCGAACACCGTCACCGTGAGATCGATAACATCGGACCATTGCACACATCTGGTCACGCCAGCCAAGAAGAGTATGCGGAAATGATAAGCATGACCCGTCCTAAATTCTTTATACCAATTTACGGTGCATACCGTAGCAAGCAACGACACATTGACATTGCTATTCAACAAGGCGTTCCACGCAAGAACTGTGTAAACGCCGAGAATGGCGAAGTTATTGAGCTAACGCCGAACGAGATGCAGGTTACGCATAAAGTACCGGTTGGTATGGTATTGGTAGATCAGAGTGGTTCAGTTGTAAGTAGTGTTGTAGTTAAAGACCGCTTACTACTTGCAGAAGAAGGCCTCGTAGCGATTGTACTTACTATCGATAAGAAAACTGGCAACCTCATGACGAGCCCAGACATCATCAGCCGAGGCTTTATTTACATGAGAGACTCTGAAGAACTCATGAACACGTTTAGAATTGAGCTTAAGCGAGCTGTACAACAAAGATTTAAGCGAGTTGAACTCGATAGATTCAAGCAAGAACTCAAAGAGCACGTCACGCACTTCTTATTTGAGCAAACTGGCCGTAGCCCGATTGTGATTCCAGTGGTCAATATCATTGGTGGTGGCAAGCCTAATAGCGGCGGTAACAGAGGGCCGAAGAATGATCAACCGCAGGGTGGTGATAAGCCTCAGGCTCCAAAAACTCCAGACGAAATCGCAAACGAGCAGCAAAAGCGTTTTGAAGAAATGCGCGCACGCTTGCTTGGCCAAGATGCTCGTACCGACTAAAAGCTCACACTGTTACAGAGCATAAGCATATTGACAGGTGTAGTAATTTTTGCTATAATATTACTATGAGTAAAAATCATGTACCGCATCCAAAATCTATTCAAGGCAGACGTGATGCCATTATGATTAGGTATGAAAATCAAACGCGCAGAACACGACTCGAAGCTGTCGATGATGGTCAAGATGCTGGTTACTTCAATAAACTGGCATATGATCGGCCACTGCGAAAAGAAGCAGGTGAAGATTTGGAGCACAATAAGAGGGCAAATGCTCGCTTATTAGGTGAGATTATGGCTCGAGAGGCGTCCGCGCAGGATGTTGCTAACGCCTCAGATTTAGATGTTAAATCAGAATTGCTTGAGCGGTTTCACGAACAGAGTCGTAAAGTCGAAGAGTTAAAATCTAATACAGTTTGATATACTAGGATTCGTATGGCAAAAAAGAAAAAACAAACAAAATCACGCAAAAAAGCGGAACCAGAAATAAGGGAACGCTCTAGTTTCTGGCCGCTTTCTGGTGCAATACTGCTGTTTGTTATTGCGTTCTTTTTGCTTCTCGGTGGATTTAATACGGGTGGCCCGCTACCGATTAGTATGTTTAATGGCGCTGACTGGCTTCTGGGATGGGCAGCGTACATATCACCATTTGCGCTTATATATTTTGGTGTCATGAAGTTCAAGAGCGAAGAACACAAAATTCCACTAGGAAAA
>JBGTLD010000044.1:0-13654 GCA_041744275.1 Saccharimonadales bacterium (SeqCode)
CCTCTATTCTTCAAACACCAGAAATCACTGACGCACTTGCCAACGAGCGACCGGTCATCTTATACACAATGCTTGACTAGAGTAAGGGGATGAAGATTTAAGCTCTAGAATATACTGTGTTCTATAATGACTCATCCCCTCCTTATGGACATCGTTCCATCTATATAAAAGTTCAAAACCCGCAAGCTCAGTCAAAAACATACATTTTACAGGATATCTCATAAGTATTAGAAGCGGTAGAATTTTTGCTACACTTAAGCTTATGAAGGCAGTAATCATAGAATCGTACGGTCCGCCGGAGGTCTTGAAGATCCGGAGCGTTCCAAAGCCAAAGATTGGCGATAACGATATTCTCGTAAAAGTAAAAGCATTTGCCGTTACAGCAGCAGATTCGCGAATTAGGGGCGCCAGATTTCCAAAGGGTTTTGGGTTTCTTGCCAAATTAGTTTTTGGTGTTACGAAACCAAGGCTAAAGATACTTGGTTCTACATATTCGGGAATCGTAGTAGAAATTGGCAAAAATATTTCACAATTCAGTGTTGGTGATGAAGTTTGCGGTATGACAGGTGTCAAGATGGGCGCGTATGCAGAATTTATAAAAGTAAATAAATTTAAGAGCATTACCAAAAAGCCGAGTACGGTCAATCATGAAGATGCAGCTGGTTTGTTGTTTGGCGGAACGGCAGCGCTGTATTTTATTCGCGATAAGTTGAAAGTGGAAAAGGGCGAAACCGTCGTTATAAATGGTGCTTCGGGTGCTGTCGGCACAAATGCAGTCCAGCTCGCAAAGTATTTTGGCGCTAAGGTTACAGGTGTAACTAGTGGAAGCAATGCAAAGTTAGTAAAAAGTTTAGGCGCAGAATACATCATAGATTATACAAAGCAGGATTTAGTAAAAAGTGGCAAAAAGTTTGATGCCGTGCTTGATACAGTTGGCACTGTTTCACCCAGCGCAGCAATGAGACTATTAACTACAAAGGGCAGGGCAGGATTAATGGTAGGTACGTTATGGGAAGGAATATCAGCACGAAGCCCAGTAATGACAGGCACCGCTCAGGAAAAGAAAGAAGATGTAGAGTTTTTACTGGAATTAGTAGACCAATGCAAAATCAAAGTAATCATTGATAAAATATACAAACTTGGTGACATCGTTGAAGCGCACCGCCACGCAGACACCGGTAAAAAAGTCGGCAACATTATAGTCCGATTGTAGTTGCCCGAGTTCAATCCAAGACCGCAATGCTGAGTCAATAGAATATTTACCAGCCACGCAATAAGCAGTTATATTTTTTGGTTTGCTATTCGAGTTGTTTTATATTCCTTTACCACCAAGCACTTGAAACTCTGTCCCAGCAGGCATATCTGCGATAAGCGGCCGAGCTGTCATAATGAGCTCACTGATGTCTTTTGGTTCAAGCGAGGCATCATGCGCTTCTTTGTCTTCCCATAGCTCAGACACCCATATGTCATTCGGATTATCCGATTTGCCTACAATATAGAATAGGCACTTTTCGTTCTGTTTCAGCAATTCAGCTGCATGTAGAAGAATTTCTACTAATCTATCCCTCTTTCCGTCTAGTGCTACAATTTTTCCAAATAGTCCATATTTCATACTTAAACTATATCAAGAATGTCTTAAGTCTGTGACCTATTTGTGGCACATATAGTGATGTTGCATTTTGATATACTGTTGCTATGAGTTCAAAACAGAAAAAGACTGTATATTTTGTACGACATGGCCAGAGTGTAGACAATGTATCTCCGGTGATTCAGTCGATTCACTCGCCGTTAAGCGAAGTAGGCAAGCAACAAGCTGAAAATATTGCGAATGTGTTGTCGCACGTTTCATTTGAGTTGCTCATAGCGAGCCCCGTAAAACGTGCCAAGCAAACAGCTGAATACATAGCAGAGAAGACTAAAAAAGACATCGTATTTTCTGAGCTTTTTGTTGAGCGTATAAAACCAAGTGAAATAGATGGAAAGCCTTGGGAAGATAAAGAAGCCGAAAGCATTTGGCGCAAATGGAACGAGTCATTGTGCACACCAGGTTCAAGAGTGAGTGACGGCGAAAACTACGATGATATCGTTGAGCGCGTCGATAAGGCGCTCGCATATTTAGAAGCACGCCAGGAGTCAAATATTGTTGTAGTAACACATGGATATTTCTTGAGAACCATTGTAGCCAGAGTACTTTTAGGCGAAGAGCTAAATGGCGCAACAATGAAACGCCTCCAAGAACATGCATATATAGAAAACACCGCGATCACCGTAATTGAATACAGGGATTCTTTTGAAAGAGATTTTGACTGGCACTTAATGACCTTGAACGACCAATCCCACTTTGTGAAATAAGTACCAGCGCTCAATGTTTTGCATCGCAAACAGTTTAAATATAATGTGTCCACCATCAGTGATACTATATGCTTATGACTGTAATTGATCATTCAACTCAGAAATCTTTACAAAGATTCAATATTATTGCAGGTGTATTTCACTCTATTCTCGCGGTTGGCGTACTACTGTTCTCCAACACGTTTTCATTACCCGTGACTGCCACTTATCTTACCGGCCCTCCTGGCTCTGGCTTTACTGACCCTGTGGTCTTGTTTAATGTTCGTATAGGTGTTGCTGTCGCTGTATTTCTGGGGTTATCGGCATTCTTTCATTTCCTCGTTGCTTCTCGCTACTATTTCAAGGATTACATTTCTGGACTACGTCGAAATATAAATATATACAGATGGATTGAGTACTCCGTAAGCTCTACGCTCATGATACTACTCATAGCTCAGATAACGGGTATTAGCGACTACGGGGCTTTACTTGCAATTGCAGGAGTAAACACATCGATGATTCTATTTGGCTGGCTCCAGGAGAAATATGTACGACCGGGTTCTGGCGATTGGCTTCCGTTTCTATTTGGCTGCATAGCAGGAATAGTCCCATGGTTCGTGATACTTATTGCCGTTGTGTCGCCAAACTCGCCGTCTTCTGCAGCTCCACCAACTTTTGTGTACGGTATTATTGTTTCAATTTTCATTCTTTTTAATTCGTTTGCATACATCCAATACAAGCAGTATCAAGCACAAGGAAAGTGGAAGAAGTACCTACGAGGCGAACGAGCCTACATTGTGCTTAGTTTCACCGCCAAAGCTGCGTTAGCAGTTCAAATCTTTGCAAACACACTCATACCAGGATAAAGCATCAGTTTGGCGCCCTGATACGCGCCAATCAGTTGTTACGGACTGCTTAGTGTGATAAAAGTAAGCGTATGCACAACATTACATCACATCGTATATCACTAGACGACATTGAAACGCCCGCTCAATGCATTGCAGAACTGATACTACATAGTGTGGCACTTGAAAAACCAGTATTATGGCTTGTTTCGGGTGGTTCTTGCATAGGCGTTGCAGTAGCTGTGAGCGAAATCCTCAGCAAGAATATTAGTGATACTGCAGAAATACACGTAGCTCTGGTTGATGAACGCTACGGCGCGCAGGGGCATGAAAACTCAAATTGGAGTCAGCTCATGAGTGCTGGTTTTGTAACTGGTAGCATGCACATGAACCCAATACTACAAACGAGCAGCTCTGTTCAAGAAACCACAGAAGACTACAATATTCGTATACAAAAATTACTCGACAGAGAACTAACTATCATAGGTCTCTTCGGCATAGGAGCAGATGGCCACACGGCAGGACTCCTACCAAACAACTCTGTATCAAACTCCGAGAAGTTGTATGCGCACTACGATGGACTTGATTTTGAGCGAATTACAGCTACACCCAAAATGATTGGGCTTGCTCACCACACAGTCATATACGCCACAGGAGATACAAAGAAGGTAGCTATAAGCGAACTTATAGAGTCTGGCGCAAAAAGCAACCTACCGGCAGCAGTCCTATGGCAAAATCAAAACGCTGCACTCTTTTCTGATCAAATAAAGTAATTTCAAACCCACTCTCAACGTTAATAAGGTGTATAATCTGAAGCATAAGGAGTGTCTATGCAAATTGGATTAATTGGCTTGGGGAAAATGGGCGGCAACATGTCACGCCGCTTAACAGAGAACGGACACACGGTCGTAGGATTTGACCCGAATCAAGCTGCTCGCGATACTGCTCGTGAATATGGCGTACAAACTGTTGCGTCACGAGATGAACTCGTGTCACATCTTGAAAAAGTCATTATTTGGCTCATGATTCCCTCTGAATATGTTGACAAAGAACTCGAGCAATTACTGGCGATAGTGCCAGCAGGTGCAATTATCATAGACGGTGGCAACTCCGACTTTCGGCTCACGAAACAACGCGCTGAACTCTGCAAGTCACACAGCGTCACGTTAGTTGATGTTGGTACCAGTGGCGGGATCCTAGGCTACAAGCAAGGTTACGCCATGATGATTGGCGGCGAACAAGCAGCAGTCGAAAGCCTGCACCCAATTTTTGAAACGCTTGCGCCAAAAGATGGCTGGGCGTGGTTTGGGCAACCTGGTAGTGGCCACTACGTGAAGATGGTTCATAACGCAATTGAGTACGGGGCGATGCAAGCATATACAGAAGGTTATCGACTCCTAAAAGAAGGACCATATGCAGATATTGATCTCGCGTCTGCTGGAAACGTATGGCAACATGGCAGTATTATTCAATCACTCCTAAACGATGTCGCCCAGCAAGCACTCGCAGAGAACCCGAAACTCGAGGGAATTGATGGCTACGTTCATGAATCTGGAGAGGCTAAATGGGCACTTGAGGTTGCAGATGAACATCACGTCCAAATGCCAGTTATTCTTGAAAGTCTCAAGGTTCGAAAGGACAGCCAGAACGGCAACATTAATTTTGCAACCAAACTACTTGCGGCTATGCGTAACAAATTTGGTGGTCATGCAATAAACAAGGAGCAATAAGTGGAGGCAGTCACAGCGTTGAACCCGACCATTATTACCGTTTTTGGCATTACAGGGGATTTGGCATCGAGAAAATTACTACCCGCACTCTACCACCTCTCAAAAGATGGGCTCCTACTGAAGAACACCCGTATCGTTGGCATAACACGCAGCGACACGACATCGGGTCAAATTATTGATAGTCTTGCAGAGAACCTAGAATCAAATAAAATTACTGTTGACCAAACAGTCATTTCTTGGCTCAAAGAAGCGCTCACAATGGTGTCGATGGACCCAGCTAATCATGAGCAGTACTCAGTTTTAAAAACGGTGCTAGATGGCTTGGAGACCGAGCAAGGAATCTGTATGGAGCGAATCTTTTACTTGGCGATTCCTTCCACATCATTTGCAACAGTTGTTGACAGGCTGGGCATGAAAGATCTTAACACCGGCTGCCAACACGGCAAGTCAAAGCGAAGCAAACTGCTCATAGAAAAACCATTCGGCTACGATTTAAAATCAGCCGAAGAGCTGATTGAGCATCTTAAGAAGTCATTTCACGAAGATCAAATCTATCGTATTGACCACTACCTCGCCAAAGAAACCGTTCAGAACATTATGACATTTCGCACACAAAACGCGCTGTTTCGGCAATCATGGTCAAACGCGCACATCAGCCACATTGCCATTACCGCAACCGAGTCGATTGGCATCGAAGGTCGAGTGTCGTTTTATGAGCAAATGGGAGCGCTGCGTGACCTTATACAGAGCCACTTATTGCAACTTGTAGCCTTAACAACCATGGAAGAGCCCGAGAGCTTACACGCCGTAGATATGCACAAGGCAAAAGAAACGCTACTTGGGCAAATTCGCCCTCCAAGTAGTGACACCATGCAAGACTATTCAGTCCGAGCACAATATGACTCATACCAAGATGAAGTCTCAACAAAATCAGCGGTTGAAACATTTGCAGCTATTAAGTTCACAATCGACAACGACCGCTGGAAGAATGTGCCAATCCTCATACGAACAGGGAAGATGCTTGATCAAAAAGCAACTGAAATATGTGTTGTTTATCACCAAGAAGGCCAACAGGACACCAATGTGCTCACACTGCGCTTGCAGCCAAACGAAGGTATCGTGTTGCAGATGCGTATTAAAAAACCAGGATTTACAGATGAAGTACAGAACGTACAAATGGATTTTTGCTACAACGAGCATAACAACGCCGCCCACCCAGATGCCTACGAGCGCGTACTGATTGATGCGCTAAAGGGTGATCACACCTTATTTGCAACCAGCGAAGAAGTACGAGCTTGCTGGCGTATCACACAGCCAATACTTGACGCATGGGAGGCAAATAAAACGCCATTACATACGTACGAAAATGGGTCAGAAGGTCCAATTGAGGCGAGTAAACTTGCAGAGCGATGCGGCATCATATGGGACTTGTCTGGTAATCATATTTGTAGAGTCCACCCAACCACATAAATTTGCCTAGATTCATATGTATTTTATTGATCACCTGAGCTTAACGGCTCTTAAGATTTTTCGTTGATATGGATTTTCATCTGGAAACATGTCAATCAGAGCGATGTTATGTATTGTAATAATGTCATTCAGCATTAATTTTGTGTGTTCTTGGACAGTTATATGAGGCGCAAATCCTTTTTCACTAAAGTGTGCATCGTTCAATGTGACACCACCCCCTTTGAGTGAATCAAGAATACGGTAATGCAAAGAAGCGAGCTCAGAAACTTTATCAAGCAAAACAACATGAACGGTTCGCTCAGGACCAAAATACTCGTCTTTCGTAACCCGAGTCTTTATGGATTTTGTAGTCAAAGCCATTTCTTCAAGTTTCTTACTTAGTTTTGGTACACTCCAATCTATAGCAAATGTATCAACAATCGTAGTGTGTAGTGGCCAATTACTAGATGAAAACTCATAGCCCTCTTCTACGTCTTCGAGAATGCTAATTATTGTGTATTTTTGAGTAAATTTCTGCAAAAAACTCTCCGATTGAATTCATGAGACTGCTTTTAGTTGCAGGAGTTATTGTAAACGAGCGTACGATGGAAGCACAAGAAAATATATTTACCTTGACCACTGTTTACTGTAGTATGAGCTAAAACCCAAATGGAAGCATCTTTCGACACTATTGCACCCGTTGTCATTAACAGCATGATATTGCTCTTCTTTTCTGCTGTCTTTTCAGGGGCGGAAACGGCATTTACAAACTTGTCACCAGCTCGAGTCGAGGTTATACGCAAAGACGGCAAGTTTGCCTCGAAGCTCATATACAAACTGTATCAGCGACTCGATATGCTTATCTCGCTCAGTTTGATACTTAGTAACGGTGTGAACATCCTCCTCGCTACATACCTTACTATCTTCTTCACCGGACTTTTTGGTATTGAACTTGGTGGAATCCTCTCAGCGACGATAGGAACAGCATTGGTTATTGTGTTTGGGGAGATTATACCTAAGAAAATAGCCATCATGTTTACGGTTACGTTTACCCGAGCTACGGCACACCTGCTTGAGGTTAGCCGGTATGTGATTTATCCGGTGTTATATCCCGTGTTGCTCATAAACAGAGCGCTCGATAAAATTAAAAAACATGACGCCGAGAAGTCTCGACAAATCATGCAAGACGAAATAGAAGCGACGCTTGGCATTGGACACACACAGGGTGCACTCGAGAAAAAAGAGTTTAAGATGATGACACAGCTGCTACTCCTCAATGACAAATTAGTGAGCAATATTATGACTCACTACAGTGACATTATTGCGATCCAAGCAAACAGCTCGCTTCGTTCGCTCGTTAAGCTTGCTGCCAAGCACAAACTCTCTCGGATACCTGTATACACCGAGACGAAACATGATATTGACTACATCGTACATATTCCTCATTTGAGCGCATACCTGCTTGAACCAGCAAACCTCGACAGACCAATATCCGACTTTTGCACCATCAAAGCGTTGAAAGTACCCGAGAGCAGAATTTTAGATGATTTGTTTTTTGAATTCCAAGAAAAACGTATTCACATGGCAATTGTCCTCAATGAATTTGGTCACACGAGTGGGCTTATTACGCTTGAAGATATTATTGAAGAGATTTTTGGTAACATCGAAGACGAATCAGACGCAGCAAGAGAAGAAATTGAGATACTAAATGAAACGAGCTGCATAGTTCAAGGAAGTGTTACAGTTGGCGAAGTAGAAAACAGCATTAAGATCACCATGCCAATAGAATACCCAAAGCACAAAAGCATAAGCTGGCTCATACTTCACGCGCTGCACCGATTCCCAAAAGAGGGCGAGGTAATAAAGCTACCCCACAGTCAGGTGCAACTCAAAATCCTCAGCATGCACAAAGAGTACATTGATAAAGTTGAAGTTAAAGAAAGAGATGATTAATCTCTAATTTTTCAAATTGAGTAATATGTCAGAGGAGTGGTACGGTGAGTGAATTCTACATAACAAAGCTAGTCGGCATACTCTCAGAAATTCAGTATGCCACGCTCGCAACGGTCTCAGACGATGGAGACCCATATAATGCGCCGGTATTTACGGCCTACGATGACATACTCAACTTTTACTGGTCATCCAGCCCAAGCTCACAGCATTCTCAAAACATTACGCATAATGGAAAAGTATTTATTGTTATATACAAATCTGTCGTGGCTCAAGGGACTGGCTGGGGCGCATACATCAAAGCCACAGCTACCACCGCCAGCTCGCAAGAAACCATGACAGCAGTACAATTACTTGGCCGAAGGCGGGGCAGACCGTTCACAGGCATGGAACATTTCGGGCCAGATGGGCCACAAAAAATCTATAAAGCTACACCAACACATATATGGATCAACGATGCCAAAAAAGACGCGAATGGCGAGTACATCGCAGACTACCGAGAAGAAATCTCAATAGACGCATTGCGAAACAACATCATAAAGTCACAGTAGCTACTCAAGAACACTACACAATACGCCCAAAACACTTCATACTATAGAAACTATGAAGCAACAAATATTCGTCGATGTGAGAGAGCCCGCAGAATTCGCACAAGATCACGTAGACGGTGCAATCAACATATCACCGAGTGATCTACTGGCCGGAGCAGAAGCGCTCAAAAATACACCAAAAGACACCGAGATCGTACTCTACTGTGTCACTGGTAGTCGGTCTGCTGCATCAATACAAGTTCTGAAAGACCAAGGCTTCACAAGTCTTGTGAATGGTATAAACAAGCATCATGTTCGGCATACATACGAGTTAGGCAACCACAACACGTGATACATGCTACGCCCACTGGCTCATTTGGCTTATACGGTCTCGTTGGTATAGCTATACTGCTACTTGTTAGCATTATTCGTCTGTCTGTACCCGCGCTAGAAGGATTACGAAACATCGACTCGGTGCTACACATTTCATTTCTCATCATGTGGAGCGTGTTTATGTACTTTTCTGAAGGGAATGATGGGTTCAAGAAACGATTTGTACCGAGAGTTATCGCTCGCGCTTCGACTATTGGACAGAAATCCTTGGGTATCAAACTCATCGCACCGTTGTACTGCATGAGTCTTATAAGCGACACACGCAAGCAAATGCTCAAAAGTTACATCGCAATAACGCTCATTGTATGTGCGGTCATTGCCGTCAGAACACTTCCACAGCCGTGGCGGGGCATTATAGATTCGGGCGTTATTATTGGGCTTGCCACGGGCATATTCTGGCTTCTAAAAGGCTTACGTAACTGGCTCAAAGAGTCGTAATTAATTGATAAGTATGATATAATAAGTATATATACCATGAGTAATGTACTTATTATTGAAGACAGCCCAGAGCATTCACTCCTCTACCGTTGCAACATTAGAGGCCAAGGCGAAGAGCAGCTTCATGAAATCATAGGCGAAGCAAGAACACTCAGTGAAGCATTCTCGTGGATTACGAAAATGAGCCTCAAAGAAGTAAATGTTGATGTAATTCTTTTAGACGGTAATCTAGACTGCAGTGAGCCACGCCCCGTGTTTACACACACTAGCTTAGGTGAAGATGGTTCAGAAGCACGCATAGTCATAGATGCAAATGATCCGAAATACCGTGATATTTGCGGAGACGCCCTGGCCATCGTAGATGCCTTGAAAGCGATTGGCTCTACTGCAATCACAATCGGCGTATCAAATGCTAGTATGTCTTACTATGGAGTAAAAGTTAACGACTGCATCCCAAAAGATAGCGCAATAGAACTGCGAACAAAACTCGACAATATTCATAGCAACGCGCAGTAGCGTTCATTTAGTCAGAGCATACTACTCTTGACAGGCTATTTGTTTGTAATTTTACAGCATACAAGCAGGGTTTTGTGCGTTACACTGTATCGGATCTACACATCAAATACATACGTATAACAAAAACTGAGGATATTCTTTTTTATGGATCAAGACATTTTAGCCCCACAGCAAGCCGAAATAGATAACTATGCAGAGACCGACATATTCATGTGGGCAAACAATCTCGTACAGTACAAAGACGAGTTAAAAATTGAGCTATTCTTGCTCAGTAAAACTTATATTCCATACAAGACGGTTGTATCGAAAGAACTCCAAAAGCAGCTTGAGCCAATGTTTATAGACGGGATCCTAGAGTACATCTTAGACGGCGTAGAAATGGGGTTGACTGTTCGTGGTTTTGAAGAAGCCGAGGCCGAGGAAGGCGTGCTGCAGCGCACGCAGGTGTTCAAGGCAGAGAAGGCTAGGGAAGCACTCAACTGGATCAAGACACAAGAGCATGAACTTGAAGTATTCAACGAGTCCGAGCACGATTTTCGGCGTATTAAAGGTGTCATTGCACGAGTCAGCCACAAGGGTATAGAAAAGCCATTTTATGTTGCCAAGGTATTGCCAGGCGCAAACACCATGAGTGGCCGCGTGGGCTGGATGGTGCGCGAAGGCACGTTTGTGCCGTTCGACGCAGACGCAGCGCTCCGCATCCCGGCAGACAATCACGTGTTGATACTCGACCAAGACATATACGTCTTTAACCAAGCCAAACTTAAACAGCTGTTTAGCTACGACGCAAAAGAAGCAAGCATTGCCGAGAAAAAGGCCAACGAAATAACCAGCCACTTCAACCTGAGCTTTGCAGATGGGCTCAACATCCAAAACCTTATAGCCGGCAAGTCGAGCATCATTAAAAAGCTGCAAAAAATAGATGTCCAAAGCGTTACGCAACAGCAGCTGTTAGAACATTCAGAAGAACTAGGCATTGACCTTATGGAAGATGAGTCAGGTGCAATTATCATCATGGACAGCAAAGACCTCACGAAATTTGTAAACCTACTCAACGATGACTACATAGAATCAAACCTCACGGGGCTCCGCTACGAAATTATACGCAAGCGTGAACTGAAACCCACAGAAGACACACAACCAGCTACCGATTAAGTACCTGATGAGCGTAGTGCAAGCACTAACTATTTAAAACTTGCGGCAGCTTTATCGGCTAGCCATTGTTTCATTTCCAACCATGGGCCTGGGCCATAACTAATGCGGCTGGCACCAAGTTCGGCAATCTCAGCAGGAGTGGGCATACCTAAGCCATTAAGCCATATGATATTAACCGGCAATGGAGACTCATCACATAATCGTTGAATTAACTTTGCGTCTCGGATTAAAGGCACAAAAAAGCACGTTGCGCCTGCGGCAGCGTATGCACGAGATCGCTCAAGAGCCTCATCTAGTAGTTCGTCTGTATGGTTGGCTACATCAGCCTGCTTAAATAAATCAGTTCGAGCGTTCAAGACAATTTCAATACCCAAGTCATCACCGGCTTGCCGAACAGCCTTTAGGCGCTCGGCTTGTTCTTCGATGCTGTACAAGCCGTCACCGTGTGCTACTTTGTCTTCAATATTAAACCCAACAACCCCAGTCTGAAGCGCTTTCGTCGCAGACTGCATGACTTCATCTGGTGTCGCTCCATAGCCAGCTTCAAAATCTAGCGTTACAGGCAAGTCGACCGCGCCCACAACTCGTTGGGCATTTTCAATAACGAGTTCTAGTGGGGTGTTTTCGCCATCTTCATAACCTAGCGCTTCGGCAACACCATGGCTGCCAAGTGCAATCGCAAGAGCACCTTGCTCTGCAACCACTTTGGCTGTTCCGGCATCCCAGACATTAAATAGGATTATCGGGGAACTCTTTATGTGTAATTCTTTAAATGTTATAGCTTTTTCTTGCTGTGTTGCCATAGTTCTACCAGTCTCACTTCCTGTTATTGCTCATTTAAAATTAAAGTGTAACAACTTTCACGTATGGTTTCAGCGAGTATTTTCGCCTTTAATTAAAAACCTATAACAAGTTACTCTTAAATATGACGGTGTCGATATATTCACAGCATACACAGCAAAACCGGGTTAACATTATAGTAAGTAAATGAAAGAGAAGTATGCGATTAGACGCCATGGTGACATTAAATGACAACTCTACAATTCCACAAGTGGGATTTGGAACGTGGCAACTCAACGATGAAACTGCGCTGCGAACCGTACAGTTTGCCATGTCTCTGGGCGTACGCCATATTGATACAGCTGCAATCTACGACAATGAATCAGCAGTCGGGGAAGCCATTCAAAAATCTGGAATAGCCCGCAACAAAATTTTTCTTACATCAAAAGTGTGGAACGACGATCAAGGCTACGATACGACAATTCAAGCGTGCAAAGAGAGTCTTAGGCAGCTCAATACAGGTTATCTTGACTTGTACTTAGTGCATTGGCCGGTAGCCGATCAGCGCGTCGAGACATATAAAGCTCTCGAGACGCTACAAAAAGACGGCTTAGTCAAGAGCATTGGCGTCAGCAACTTTATGGTGAATCATATTGAAGAATTATTGACTAAAACCAGCGTGGTGCCGG
The DNA here is from genome assembly GCA_041744275.1 of Saccharimonadales bacterium (SeqCode). Taxonomy (GTDB): domain Bacteria; phylum Patescibacteriota; class Saccharimonadia; order Saccharimonadales; family JBGTLD01; genus JBGTLD01. The sequence continues at coordinate 12,807 of JBGTLD010000044.1, forward strand.
CAGTAAACCAAATAGAGATACATCCGTTCAATTATCAGCAACGCAAAGATGTGGTGGAGTTCTGCCAAGAAAAGGGGATTGCGATAGAAGCGTATAGCCCTCTTGTACAAGCCGAGCGCTTTGATAATCCAATCTTGATGGCCATTGCCCAAACACTCAGAAAAACCGTCCCTCAGATACTCATTCGCTGGAGTTTGCAACACAACTTTGTAGTCATACCACGCTCATCCAGCAACGAACACATACGGGATAATTACGATGTCTTTGACTTTGAGTTAACTGGTGGCCAAATGGCCGAGATCGATGATCTCAATGAAGACCTCGTCACGACCATGGACCCCACGAACATGTGACCATAACGCAAACCTCGATAAAACCACAAAAAAAGAACGGGCATCTAGCCCGTTCTTTTTCCTCAAAACTCCACCTCAACAGTTATTTACTGAAGTAAAACACTGTCAATAACGTGGACTGTTCCGTTACTTGCACTCACATCTGCAAGAACAACTGTGCTCACGTTACCTTGAGCGTCTGTTAGTGTTACATTTCCACCATTAACGTTCACTGTAAGTGATCCACCTTGTACTGTCATGATAACTTGGCCATCAGTAAGGTCGCTACTAAGAACATTCCCTGCAACGACGTGGTACGTTAACACGGCTTGTAGTTGCTCAATATTTTCTGGCAATAATAGTGTGTCGACTGTACCTTCGGGTAGTGCATCAAACGCTGCGTTATTTGGTGCAAATACCGTAAATGGTCCTGAACTTTGAAGAGTTTCAACGAGTTCAGCTGCCTGAACTGCAGCGACAAGCGTACTCAAATCTGGTGTTGCAACTGCTAAGTCG
>JBGTLD010000045.1:0-7688 GCA_041744275.1 Saccharimonadales bacterium (SeqCode)
GGTCAAACCCTGAGCGCTTCATTTCGTAGCGCAAACAAAATGTGTTTCCACCTGCTACGTATACGACGTCATAGCCATCCAGTGCTTGAAGCACATCGGCAGACGTATCAAATCTGCGTAGATCAATCCATTCAGCTGCAACACCAAGAGATGTTACATATGCAAGTAGTTCTTGTTTCTTTTCGCCGTACTCCTGTTTTGGCTTGTAGTCTTTTGCATTTGAAATAACTGCAACTCGTATGTGTGGCACTTCCTTGCCTACTAAACTCCATAGTGCGTCCAGATTAGGAATACGGTATGACGACAAATAAAGTTTCACGGTTGTTCTGCTGCCCTTTCAATAGTGTACAAGCCAATAAATGCCACGGTGCTAAGCATCAAGAAGCCGACTTGGCCGCTATAAAAACCGAGCCCAGCGAGAAGCACAACATAGCTTGCGTATATTGGCTCTGGGATATAATTATAAATTCCCTTAAGTGTTCTTATTTTTTCACCAAAGAAGTTTGCGTTCACGAGCGCTCCCGTTCCTATTTGTCTTACAGAAAGCACAAATACCGTGAGCGCCACAGCTATCATGAATGCACCAAGCAACCTTTCTGGCTCAAACTGCCAGCTTGATTGGTGTAGTTGAGTGCAGGCATATATAAAACCACCCCACACGACTGTCAATACAGTGCTATGAACACCTAGCCCACGTGAGCCAAAGGGTTTGTATAAGGCATGTTTTTTCTGTAAATACACCAATAAACTATTGATACCAATCGCAAATAATAGCGACAGGATTGCAAGTACGTCATAGATAGTCATGCTCGCAGTGTAGCGTACTTATTCTTTAATGTGTCTGTTTTCAAACTCAGATGTTACATTCAGAAGCCGTAGTGACGTGGGTCGGTCAGTCGGTAAGCTTAAGCAAGCGACACCCAATAGGCTTTCACTATACCCTTGACTGATAGCTTGCTGTCGCTCAACGGCACTTGTGGTGTATACCGTTGATCCAGTTTTAAATAATCGAAATATACTCGTTGTACCCAGGCGCCCACCATCACACATGTAGGCTGTAAACGCTGAATCTGGCTCAAATGCGCCAAGGGTACTTCCGCCACTCACGGTACGAAACCCAGTCCGTAAAATTGGTGTTTGTACTGTTGAAACTCGGTTTAAAACAGCGTTTGCCTGGGCTCGTCCATAGCCTAGCGTTTCTGATCGAACAGTTGTTGCTGACATATTCAAACGATTCGCTTGTTCAGTAACAGTCGCAATGAGTTGTTGGGCGGATGCATTTGGCTGATGACTACGTGCAAGCGTAAGCAAGCCAGCCACAAGTGGTGTCGCAAAGGACGTCCCAGAAACACTCGCTGCGTAGGCTGTTGTTCTGTTGGTTCGTGTCCACGTTGTCGTTCGAAGACCAACCCCTGGTGCAATGATATCAAGATTAGGACCCCAGTTACTAAACGATGCTGGCACATCAGATTGATCAGTCGCACCAACTGCTAGAACTTCTTCGTAGTTGGCCGGGAATGAGATGCAGCGGCACCCGTCGTTTCCACTTGCTGCAACAACAATACTCCCCCTACTAACTGCATACCGTACTGCACTTCTTAAAAATGTATCAGGAGAGGACGCACCAAGACTAATACTTATCACATCGGCATTCATATCTGCTGCGTAGCGAATTGCTCGCCCAACACTCAGACTGTCACCAAAGCTGTCATCATCGAGTGCTTGTAACGGCAATATTTTCGTAAACCAATCAACACCTGCTACACCGATACCGTTATTTCCTGTAGCTGCAGCAACGCCACTCACAAGTGATCCGTGGGTAGTTCCAGAACCAAATTCATTAGTTTCGCCGGCTTCTGCACTTCTATCGAAATTCATAAAATCAAAACCACGCCAGTCATCAATCAAGCCATTGCCGCTGTCATCAATCAGATTGCATGATTTATCCAGCTGTAGGCCTTGATCAGTACAGTTCAGTTGTGATTTATTTTCACGGCTGGTTGGACCAACTTCGTTATCAACAATACCGTCACCGTTGTCGTCAATAAGGTTGCATGACCTATCAAGTGGCAAGCCTCTGTCGGTGCAGTTTAGCTTACTTGGTGCCTCCTGCGATGTTGGCCCCATTTCGAGAGGGTTTGTAAACCACCGATTGCTAAATTCTTCATGATTAAGCGCAAATCCTGTGTCAATAACCGCAAGTATTGTCTCTGTATTTCCAGCGCCAACAGCCCAAGCACCTGGCATATTCACTGCATTTGTCCACGACTGAGTTGCTTGTGGATCGTTCGGCGTAAACATAGGCTTGTACATAATAAGTGGCATGCGCTCACCATTTTCCGTAACAATACTGCTTCCTTCGCGCCTTTCACTATAACCAACAGCTTTCTTCTCGGTGACTACACTGGGTACATTTTCGATGTTTGACACTACTTGTACTTCTGTAGGACTAGATTCAGAAGCAAATACTGTATTTCCGGAAGAATTCCTTTCGGATGACTGGTTTTCATTAGTGTTATTGGCGCGATCCGTGAGATTTTGAATAGTTGGACTCAGCACAGTTGACTGCACAGAGATTACCATCATAAATGTAAGAGCCGTGAGGGCTGATAATCGTTTCATTTTTATAGATTCTTTTTTGTTTTTGTATAAATACATTACTTACTATAGCAAATTGTTTGTGCTTGTAAACACCGTAGTTGCAACAAAAAGCATATTTACTTATAAATGTTATACTTAATGCTATGAGAAAAAAACCAATTATCATTATTGCGGTCATTCTTTTAATCTTTGGTATCGCGGCTGCAGGCTATAGCTTGGTAACTCCTGACAAAACAGCAAATGACTCACTTGAAGACATTCCTGGAGAATTTATTACGCCAACAAGCCGTATAGCTCAAGAAAGCAGTGAAGAACAAGAAAGCATTCCTGAGCCCGAAACAACTCAACCCACAAACACCACTCCTGAACCAAGACCCGAACCAGCTGCGCAACCACGTATTCCAACAGCCACCCTCACCGGTGTAAGTGGACGATTTGTAACTGGCACCGCACGAATCATCACAACCACTGAAGGAAATTTTATACGACTCGAGGATGATTTTGATTCAAGCAGCGCTGCCCCTGACAACCGCGTATATTTAGGCAACGCAAACGGCTTCCAGATAGAAATCTCAAAGCTACGAGCCATCAAAGGTGCGCAGAACTTTCAAGTTCCTAGCAATATAGATGTTAGCCAGTACACTCATATATGGATTCACTGTAAGGCATTCAATCAAACCTACGGTGTCGGTGAAATCATCCGCTAGTTTGTGAGTAGCGTACCAATTGCACAAGCTCACTTAATCACTCGCGACCGTCAGCTTGCGCATATTATTACGACATACGGTAACTGCACTATTGCGCCACACTCAAATTACTATCAGGAGTTAGTTGAATCAATTATTGGACAGCAGCTCAGCGTCAAAGCAGCGAGTACTATTACGAAACGTTTTGTATCTCTATTTGGTGACACCTTTCCCTCCCCAGAAGAAACACTTGCTACTGATGATGAGCTCTTAAGAAGTGTCGGATGCAGCTACGCCAAGGCTCGTTACATGAAAGACCTCGCGCAACACATAATTGACGGCAGGCTGGACCTAGACAGTCTTTCAAAACTTGATAACGATAAAATTATAGACAAACTCACAAAAGTTACCGGTATTGGTGTCTGGTCAGCCCATATGTTTTTGATTTTTTGTCTCGGACGTTTGGATGTTTTGCCTGTAGGTGACCTCGGTATTAAAAAAGGTGTGATGCGGCTCTACGAACTAGACAAACTACCAAGCCCAGCACAAATACAAAACATTGCCAGAGAGCGTAACTGGCATCCTTTCGAATCTGTCGCAAGTTGGTATATATGGAGATCCCTGGATAGTGAATAGCTACTCTGTATTTTGTGGTGTATGACTCAACTCAAGCTCGTCGAGGAGTTGTTGGTCTACAGTGCTCGGGGATTGCATCATTACATCAACTCCTGAACCATTCTTAGGAAATGCGACAACCTCACGTACGTTATCTTCACCCAAAAGTTCCATAAGTATTCTATCGACACCGAATGCACAACCTGCATGAGGTGGAGCACCGAATTTGAAGGCGTTTAACATAGCACCAAATTTTGATTCAACGTAATCCTCATCAAAACCTAAAACACCAAACACCTTATAGAGTACTTCGGGGTTATGGTTTCGAACACCGCCAGAACAAATTTCATATCCGTTCATAACCATATCGTATTGATCGGCTACGATTGCAAGCTTGTCATCCGACTCAAGAGCTTCTAGTCCGCCTTTTGGCATCGAAAATGGGTTATGTCCAAAATCAAGTTTACCTGTCTTTTCATCCATTTCGTAAAAGGGAAAGTCTATTATCCATGCAAGTGCAATAACTGATGGATCTTTTAAGTCGAGAACATCACCTAAGTGACTCCTTAAACTACCTAAGACTTTGTTTACCTTCGATCGTACGTCTGACCCAAAGAATATGGTGTCGCCGTCCTGTGCACCAAGATTTGAGATTATAGTGTCTAATTCTTGATCACTAAAGAACTTCGTAATCGACGATACAGCCCTCCCGTTCTCGACCGTCATGTACGGCAAGCCCCCTGCACCATCTGCTTTGGCACGTTCTGTTAGTTTATCGATTTCCGAGCGACTAAACAGTTTTTGAGCAACTATCGCCTTCACAACTCCACCGTTCTGTATCGCATTGGAAAACACTCCAAACCCACAGTCTTTAAGATCTGTGCTTAGATCATTAAGCTCCATGCCGATTCGTAAATCTGGCTTATCGCTACCAAATCGATCCATTGCTTCGTGATATGGAATCCTCGGGATGTCGTCTGATAATAGTTTTTTGCCTGCAAATTCAGTAACAAGCTTTTTTATAAGCGGCTCGGTAGTTTCTCGAACTACCTCTCCAGCTTCAACAAACGACATCTCTAGATCGAGCTGATAGAATTCACCGTATAATCTATCTGCTCGAGGATCTTCGTCCCGAAAACAAGCTGCAATTTGATAGTATCGATGTACGCCACCAACCATTAGCAACTGCTTAAATTGCTGTGGAGCTTGTGGTAGCGCGTAAAATTGACCCTTATGTATACGTGACGGAACAAGAAAGTCACGTGCTCCTTCAGGACTAGAGTTGGCAATGATAGGAGTCGTAATTTCGGTAAAATCTAGTGCATCCATGTAATGACGCATTACCGTATACATCTCTGCTCGCTTTTTAAGCATTCGCTGCATTGCAGAACGCCGTAAATCCAAATAGCGGTAACGAAGTCGACTGTCCTCGTTGATGGTTTGAGATGTATTCACTTGAATAGGCAATGCTTCTGACTTATTGAGCACACGTATTGTATCGACAACAAGCTCAACATCGCCTGAAGATATGTTTGGGTTTTTCAGCTTTTCGTCACGTTCAGTGACAGTACCTACTGCCTCAACAACAAATTCATCACGAAGACCTTGTGCATCATGGAACGCCTGTTTAGCCTCTGGTCTAATTGTAAGCTGCACCAGACCAGTATGGTCTCTAAGGTCAATAAAAATCAGGCCACCGTGGTCTCGTCGGGAATGGACCCAACCCTGTACAGTCGCCTTGTCGCCATGCTTATTAGGTGTTTCATTACTAAATGTTCGCATTGGTATCAACTCCATGGTTACAATTTTACGAAGGTAGCTAAATGGAGTGCTGGGTCGTTAACACGGAAAACATCACTACTACAGTAATCCGCCGACCCAATTATTCATATTATTGAACATCACTAATTTCATGTGACCAGTGTACCACCTCTGGTGCCGAATCGTCTATGTATTCGTATTGTCTTTTGCGTGACCGTCAACTGGGTGTAGGTGCTGATCTCGTTCTTCACGGGCATGTCGCGTGGCCACAGCTCTCATGTCGTCATATTGGTCAAACTCATCGACTATCTGCTGGCCAATAATCTGCTCTAGCACGTCTTCGAGTGTCACAACTCCAACAAACTCTTCAAAACTATTCACAACAATAAACATGTGTTGGTGCGTTTTTATGATTGCTGCTAGTGCCAAGTGCAAACTCTGGTCTTCGTGGACATAGGCGACCTTCTTATTAACGTATTGCTCTACAGCACCGCCTTCTTTCGCACCTATGAGGTCGCGGAGTAACACAAAACCAACTATCTTGTCAGGTGCATCGCCGTACACAGGAAATCTTGAGAAACCGCTGTCATGGAGTTCTGTCATGAGTATCGGACCAATAGTGTCCTCAATGGATACCATTTTTACGACTCGCCGCGGCGTTAAAACATCACCTACTGATAGTTCACCAAAAGTAAGTGCATGCCGTGCAATCTGGAGTTCATCTTCAGATATACGATTATCTAACTGGACATACTGTTTATCAAGAAGTTCAATCAAATCATCTTTATCGTAGAGCCCCGTATGAATCCGTACTGGGCGATGTTTTGCAATTCGCCGTGCGAAGAAATCAATGACTGGGTGAATATAATGAAGGATTTTTGCAAACACTGGCGACAATCGCGTCGCTATAATCACTGACACGCGGGTGGCTTGCTGCGCAGGAAGCCAAATGAATCCAAACCAAAGCACCACGATAATACTCAGTAGTGCAAACCACGTTTCTGTATTCCTTGCTGTATATATAAAGAAAGTACTGCCCGTAAGGAGGACGATTATCCAGAGAATCGTTCGTAAACTTGTTCCGTAGGTTGCTGCTTTGTGAAGCATTTGGGCGACACTATCACCAGAGCGGGCACGGCGACGTAACTCTTTTAAAGGAACGGCATTATAGGTACGTTGTAAGCTAGCAGAAATGATTATTAAACTTGCAAGGATAAGACATATCACAAATACCATAGTCTAATGGTACAATAGTGTAGCAAATTGAGGGAGTTCTAAATTTATGAGTAATCGTTTTGTTCTAGTTTTCTTGGCAATAGTAGCCGTTTTTATAGGTCTTGTCGTTATTAATAAAGATGATTCAAGTGAGTCAACAGTTCAGGCTGAACCATCGTCACACATTATTGGTGGTAGCGCTGAAAACAGCGTAACGCTCATCGAATACGCCGACTTTGAATGCCCTGCATGTGGTGCGTACCACCCTGTGCTCAATGAAGTCAAAGAAAAATACGGTGATCGGCTTGCGTTTCAATTTCGTCACTACCCAATAGGCACATTCCCGAATTCTATGGCTGCACACCGTGCAGCTGAAGCAGCAGGAAAACAAGGTAAGTTTTTTGAAATGCACGATTTGATTTTTGAAAACCAACAATCATGGTCATCACGTGTCACGCAAAGTCCTGCCAGTCTTTTTGAAGGCTATGCAGAATCGATAGGTCTTGACATGGAGCAATACCGAAACGATCTCCCGACAAGTGAACTAAATGGAATCATCCAAGCAGATATCGCTCTTGGTCGAGAAATCAACGCAACCTCAACACCAACCTTTGTACTTAACGGAGTAAAACTTGAGGAAAATCCACGAGATATCGATGGGTTTAGTGCACTTATTGATGAAGCACTCGCTGCAGCCGAATAGCTCTATCACCCCTGTAACTTCTCACATAAAAAGAATCGCATTTTCTGCGATTCTTTTTATGTGAGACTCGAGAAAAAAAAGTAACTAATACTTAATAAACTCTTGCC
>JBGTLD010000046.1:0-11387 GCA_041744275.1 Saccharimonadales bacterium (SeqCode)
AGAATAGAGGGTAACATATTTTTATCAGTAGGATTAACAAAGCCGAACTCGGCGACTTCTAGGGCACCATGGCTGGTATTTCCTATATCTATGTGGTCATAATCATCAGCATTTTCAATCAAGAAGAAAAACTCTAATTGCTCATTATCGCCATGACCAGTCGCGCCTTTGGTGGCGAATTGTTGAATAAGTACCAGCCTACCCAACTTTGGTATTATCCCAGTTTCTTCAATCATTTCTCGTGTCAGTGCGTCGTGCAATGACTCCATGGGGTCTACCCCTCCGCCAGGCGTGCACCACCACTCTCCTTTTGAGTTGTGTAATTTTTGCCCAAAGAGTTTACCTTCTTTGTGTATGAGCCCTCGAACACAGACTCGTCGTTCTTCCCGCATAGATCCTCCATGAAATATATTTTATAAGAGGCGCTAGCGGTTCGGCTCGTCCGAACGTTTACGCATAACTCGTAAGCTAATAAATGTATTATGCCAACTGTATGGTTACAAAGCAAGAAAAAATATGTTCTTGGCTCACAACAATATAGGAAGTTATAACCGCAATTAAGGGAGACCTGGCGATTAAATGCTCCTGCTATTGTAATGAAAGCTATAGCTAAGTTTTTTTAAAATTACTCAAATGTGGAGCAGTTGTTTAAGACGTTTCAGCTATATTAATCAATTCGTCAGCGATAGATCTTGAAATATTAAAGCCTAAGCTGTCTTCTAGCCAACCATACTGCCCATTTGGGTTGCACTCTAAAAAAACAGTTTCACCTTCTGGTGTCTCGATTAAGTCAAACGCTCCAAACTTAATACCCATCTTGCCTAAATATCTTAGGCAACTATCTTCTATATCTTCGTGTAGTTTATCGCGTTTAAATCTTACAGAATCTGTAAGCTGTAGCTGCCTCCAGTCTACTTTTGCATCTTCATCGGTATAAATACCAGCCGAGAAAACTCGATCACCAACTACAGTCACTCTCCATTCACGTGCTTTATTTATAAACTTTTGATAAATTCCTGGAAAAGGTTGCTTCGAGTCTTCAAGTGACGCACACTGATCCCTAGAGAGTCTGCTTGTGTACAGCGCTCTTAATTCATTATGCTCACTCACAATCCCTTTAATCATTTTTACTATCATTGTTGATTCTTCTGTTGGCAAAAAATCATTCTTAATCTGGTCCCATGAATTACCAATATATGTTTTCGGTATATTAAAGCCAGATTCTCTCGCTACCACTAATTGATTTATTTTTCTATCTGCTTGCTTAATGGCATCTGGAGAATTAAGCCATAAGTGCTCAGGATAAATTGACCATATTGTTTCATGCATGTGTCTTAACTCATTATGAATGTACATATTTTTAGCAATATCTTGAGTGTTTGATAATACAAAATTTCCGAGTTTTCTATACCATGCTGCACCAATAATTTCTGGAGATATATTTACTCCTTTGTAGTGAACGCTTACATCACCACTTACATCAACATTTAAATTAAACGTCTCGTCTTGGGAAAGAACAGAGTCTGTTTTATATATAATCGGTTCGTAATTACGATTTAAAAGTTCAACGCAAACGGGATCATATGCGTGTTTGTCCAACCCTGCAGTTGTTATTAAAATTGGTTTATTCATAGTTTGATGCCAGATTTTTAATATAGTACTTCGAATACCCATCGTACTCTTGGTCTGTCATTAATTTTTGATCACCTTCAACAGCATATCCTTTGCCGAGGGGGTTCTTTTCAGCTCCCCGTGCAACAAGATTAACCGGTTTTTTCATAGGAGGCATTTTATATTTTTTTCGTAAATTGTTTGCTGCTTTGAAGTTCTCTAAAGGCGCTAAAAATGGGACATTATTTTCACTTAATATCCATTGTGTCCCAAAACGCTGGATTCTTATTTCGATAATCATGACTCTATCTACAATTGGAGGTAATAATAGGCCCAAAGTTTTGTTGGGATGTATCTCAAACTCTTTTTCGAGAATTTTAAGCATTAATTTCATAGCATCTATGTACGAATGCTGAGTTAATAGCCCCACTGATTTAAGGCCTTGAATGCCTATTGTTTGAAGAGACGGTGTGCCTATTATGTTCACTATTTCTACCATTCGATTAGCCCGTACATGACACTGTCTATAATGCTGGTAAAGTTCTATCTCCCTATGCTGTTCATTATTAATTAAACTTAAGCTTCCAAAAAAATCCATGGCAGATTGTTGATCAACTTCTGCCATGGATATTAGCTCATATTTTAATCGTTGAAACGTAGCCATACAATTTATTCATTAGTCATCAAAGTCTACCTTGCCCTGCATAGTACAGCGCCCTAGAGCATCAGGGGCAATTTGCTCTGTTGGTGTAGCTAATGCTTCCAGTATAGAAATTTTTCCTACAGCTGCCACAGTATTGTTTATTGACTCATTGTGAATTGATAACACTTCACTCATGTAGACCTCCTACTTAATAGTAATATTAATTAATCACTTAAAATCACTTTAATATATAAAATAAATTACAACTTACATAAAAGCTATTTTGCTTTATAAAAAATCTCAAATTGTATTCAAGGTCTCGGTGTATATTTTATAGATAAGCGAGCGTTTTTGAGTTGATGCTGTTTACAGGTCATGGACTATGCACACTTTATTACGTCATATACCATATGTATGTAGGTATCGTTTGCTCTCTTTGTTTTTTGAAGAAAATCACTGTAATCTAGCCACTCATATGACGAATGTTCCCAGCTCATTACTACTTCTGGCCGCACGTTCAATTTTGTAACAAATAGTGAGTAGTGGGTATCATACGCTGAGTATTCAGTTCCTGAATAGATTTCGTTAACATTATGTGGATTGATGTTTACGCCCGCCTCTTCCTTTACTTCACGCAGCATTGTATCAAGTAATGTTTCGTTATTTTCCAGAGTTCCGCCAGGTAAATCTGGATCAATTCCAAAGGTCGGATGATCGCTTCTCCACATAAGGAGATATTTATCATCCGGATCGATTATGAGTAGCTTGGCAACTTTTTTCATTAAACCTGATTATATCAAAAGTTACAGAGTGAATTCATACCGGAGTTCTGCTCGAACATCTTGTCTTGGCTCCCGAGAATAAATGACCTCCGAACTCTGCGACTAAATGTTGACTACAATAACTTCACCATCTCTTAGTGTTTCATATGGCATTTCGTGTTCTTTGAAGTATGCTACGACGCTCTCTACAGCTTCCGACTCAGGATGGTCCGAATTGTAGTGAGGGGCAATAGAATAGCCGTACAGATCGAGCCCATCCCAAACGATAGCTGAATTGTAGTTCGGTGGCACTTCATCGGGAGCATCAATAAGCTCAATGCCTCTAAGCGTAGGCGCTACAACAACAGAGCCCGCACTAAATCCGCCGTAAACTAAAGTACCATCCTTAACTCTCTGCTTTGCCACTTCAGTAAACCCACTTTGATACATGGCTCTAAGCAATACAAACGAATTGCCGCCTGCAACCCATACTGCTCCGTATGCAGCTAAGTCATTTTGCAACACAGATTCACTGTTAAAATATTTTCGTAAATCAAACTCGTAAGCGTCTAACCCTATATTACTGAGTGATGAAATGACTTTATCAGTGTATAGCTGATACTCAACGGAAAGGTCTGCTGCGTTCATGATTACTGCAACCTTAGCATCGCCACAAAGGTCTGCAAATTTTTGAGGCTCATCACCAAGATGTTCCGAAGATAAATAAAGTTTCATTTTAGAAGTATAACAAAACCTCTGCTTTCACAGAGGTAGAATGTTTATGGCTCAGCTAACCGGTCGCGGGCTTTTGTAGATCAAAGTGAAACGAATGAGATACTAGTTGCTTTTGGTTAGTTCAAAATAAGTTACGGTAAAAGGTAGACCCGGAACAATGTCGAATGTAACTTTACCTAGGTAATTATTTGGAGAAACTTCAACCATTTCATCCTTTATAAACCGCATCCAAAACGGGTTATTCTTAGAGCTGTAGTCTAATCGTATTACTGTCCTGTTGTCGCGTAGCCCTTGTGCCTGGTAAACTTTAAATTCGTATTTTTCTTCATCAGAAAATGTATTTATTCCCGTTTTAGTATCTCCATCAAAGGTCTTTCCCAGCCACCTCTCACCAAGGCCATCGAAGTTTTTGCCCTCATAAAAACCATCGAGCTGTTTGTTCGAAATTGTTCCGGAATCAAATTTAGCCTGGTTTATGTTGTTACTGGTGCGATAGTTAAAGTAAGTAGCTATAGCTACAATTAAAGTAACCAGTACCAGTACAGTAAGAGTTGCTATAATTGCAATAATTTTTAAAATCCTTTGCTTACTGTTTACTTTGCTGTCACCGCTCATATAGTCCAATTATATCAAAACAGTCGAATCTTACTTTAAGTACGTGCTCATTGTAGGTTATGTAAAGTTCAATAGCTTCAATACTTACTGAAATTAAGTTTAAGTATCATGTTTGGGCTCCTCATACAGGTCACAGACTCTATCAGAAATGGTTGAGTTAAAAATTAACACCCACCGGAGACCGGAAAGGCAGATTAGAACTACCCGTATAGCTGTGAATGTGTACCAATTAGCGCAAAGATAACTATTTCATCACCGGCTTTATAGAATAGTGCGCGTAAATCTCCTGAAATATTCATACTGTAATAACCAGTATATTTGCCTTTCAGAGGATGCACTCGAAGCAGGGAGTTAGTTTCATCTTCAACAAAAAGCCTTAATCTATTGTCAAATTGTTTACGATGTTTATCTGAAAGTTTCTTGTATTGTTGCTTAAATTTCTTATCGTACTTGATTGTCATGAATGTAGATCATCTAAGAAATCATCAACGTTGTTGAATGCTTGACTAACTTCTCCGTTATCACGGTCTTTTTCAACTTGTTCGATAAGTTTTTCTAGTTTTGGTGTCATTTGCTCTGGGGCATATAATACAACCCGTCTTGTTGCAATTACTTGTTTTAAATAGCTATTGATGAGGCTACTCATAGTAAGCCCCATATCTTTTGCAACAGCTTGTGCTTGTCGCTTTGTGTCTTCATCTGTTTTTATGGTGATTATCCTACTCATAGTAATACTAAGTATATGCAACGTATTACTTTTGTCAATATACATGTCTTCAATTTGGCTCCCGGGGTCAGATAGACGCACAACTGCAGCCATGCTCGGTGCAAGCACCTGTGCGTGGCTTTGCCGACCGAACAGACAACCTTCATCTGAGCTAGAGCTCATATGGGTTGTCAGCCCGGATCTGTCCTGGAAAAAATGAAAAATCACCAGTCAAAAGACGAGTGATTTTTCATGGCTCACCACAATAGAGGAAGTTATAACCGCAATTAAGACGGATTTAGCTTATGTCGCTTAGTTTTTCAGACTCGGTTTTTGCCTCAACGGACTGTTTGGTAATTTCTATACTGCAAGCATTGTGCTCCTTGCAAAATATCTCACACTCATTGACGATCTGCTCGTCTGTGTAATGTAGACCGCACTCGGGACATTCGTAATTATTAGGCTGTTGTTCCGTTTTGTTCATTAAAACATTGATCTCATATCATCGCTTGCTGTTGGAAATGCCATTATCGGAGCTTTAAGCTGCTCTGTTGTTAGGCCGTGCTCTACGGCTAGACTGAAAATGTTAATCAGATCTTCCGCATGATTGCCAATCAAGTGAGCTCCGATGATTTTACCGCTAGATTTTTCTACCAAGATCTTACTTTTAGCAAACTTCTGACCAAGGCGTTTACTGTCGAACCAGCCGGATAGATCCGTTGATATGGTTTCAAATTCTAAGCCTTTATCATTGGCTTCCGCCTCCAAATAGCCTACTTTCGCAGCGACCGGAGTGGTGAATATAACGCTTGGGGTTGAAAGATAGCTAGGTTGCTTACGTTCCTGCCCAAGTAAATTATCAGCAACTATTCCTCCCTGGACACCAGCTACGGGCGATAAAGGAGGTCCAGCGGCTGCGGCATCACCTGCTGCATAGACATCAGAGTTCGAGACACTACGCAGTTGCTCATCAACAATTACACCACGACGAAGGTCAAACTCAACACCAGTAGCCTCAAGGTTAAGCTCTGCTATTGCTGGCGGACGGCCAGCACCGTGGATAACAATATCTGAAGTGTAGGTATTTCCACCTGCTGTCGTAACTACATATTCGTACCCGTGCTTTTCAATCTTCTTCACCATTTCATTAAGTACTGTTTTAACGCCAGCTTCTTCGCTTGCAGCAAGCAATGTGTCGATAATATCTTTGTCGAACATTGCCAGTGGCCTGTCGTCTGTATGGAGTATCGTTACATTTGAACCGAACCTAGCGGCAACATGAGCAAATTCGAACGAAACATACCCACCGCCCACAAACAGCACACGCTTCGGCAAATTTTCAAGTTCTAAAAATTCGTCACTTGTTGTGAGATGTTCATAGCCTTCGATAGGCAGCTTGGCAGGTTTTGCCCCAACAGCGATATGTATTTTTTTAGCTGAGATAGTATTACCATCTACTTCCAATGTAAGGTTGCCTGTAAAGCGAGGTGATCCACTATATACATCGATTCCAGCGTCTTTTAGTGCATTCTCAGTACTTCCTGGGACTGGATCTGTGAAGGTTTTCTTGAACTTAATAAGTTCTGACCAGCTCATCTCAGGTTGATTTGTGACGATTCCGATGTCACTAAGCCGTCTGTTAATATCTGCTATTTCGGCGGTGCCTGCCAAGACTTTCTTAGGTATACAGCCACGTACTGAACACGTGCCACCAAAAGGTCCGTCATTAATAACGGCAACATTCCAGCCAGCCTGCTTACATTTCATAGCCACCTGGTAACCTGCTCCCCCAGTGCCCAGAACAATTAGATCGTATGTGTTTTGATCATTCATTATTCGCTAACCTCAACTCCACGCCAGAAGGCTACATAATTAGTAAAGTCTTTGCCGACTTTAGGTATCGAGCCTTCCATGGGATTTGGGTAATACCAAGCACCCCCCTGATTAACATTTCCGTCGACATCTATATCGTAGTAGTTAGCTTCGCCTTTCCAAAAACAAGTAGTGTGTTGGTCGTTTGGCTTAAAAAATGTCTTCTCTATGCTTTCAGGAGGAAAATACCAATTACCCTCTATGTATATAAGATCTTTTTTGTCTGCTTCAGCAATCACTTTATCGTTCCATAGTGCTTTCATGACATCCTCCGTTAATTTACTTTAGCTCTACACTGCCCCAGAAAGCGACATGATTAGAAAAGTCTTTACCGACTATCTTTTTAGAAAACCATGTCGCTCTTGGGTAGTACCAGCCGATATTCTTTTCTTTCGAGTCACCATCTACTGCATCGTAATAACTAGCTAACCCTTTCCAGTAGCACAACGAATGAAACCTATTCTTTTTCAGCAGCTTCATATTCACATCTTTTGGCGGAAAATAGTGGTTTCCCTCTATGACTACCATGTCGGAACTGTCAGCCAGAACTTTACCTTTCCATATCGCCTGCATAAAAGATGTCTTACGAAATTCCTAGTGCAGCGTTAATTTTTGGACGATCAAATCCTAATATCTTCTCTTCGCTGCCATCGTCTTTTTGAATAATGGTAAAAGGCACTCCGAGCTGCCCACTTTTCTCGTACAGTTCTTCTGCCAGTTTCTGATCTTGGTCGGCATGTTTTTCGTCGTAAGAAATATCCTTACTCTGTAAGTAGCTCTTCAGCATTTTGCAGTACCCACATGTTGCTGTGCTATAAATTGTTATGTTTGACATATAATCTCCTCCTTTACGTGCTAATTACCCTTCGAGGCGACATGTACCAGTTCTTTCACTAGTAAGTCATCGTTTTTAAGCATGTAACATATTTTTTGGCCGATTCGTTCTTTGTCGACCAGACCAATCATTTCAAAGCTACGGAAGTGCTGGGATACCGCAGAGAGGGTGATCCCTAGCTCGGCTGCAATTTCGGTGACGCACATATCCTTTTTTGTCATGAGTAGCTTGAAAATCTTAAAACGGGTTTTATCGCCAAGTAGCTGCATAGCATAGACCAGCCGCTCTTCAGCGTTCGTCAGTTCTATGGACTGCTTTTCGGTAGTTGTATTCATAGTAAGTATTTTAGCAAGTACTTAATAGTAATGCAACTATTACAGCTGAAGATCTATTAATGATTTGAAGACATTGAATGGTTGCGGTCCGGTAACAACCTGGTCATTTATTACGAACGTAGGTGTTCCCCGTACCCCTGCTTGCTGAGCAAGGGATAGATTTTTTGCTACTATTTCTTTCTTACTGCCGTCATTTAAGCAGCTTCTTAGAGCTTCTTTTGAAAGTCCTGCATTATCGCCAATATCCGTTAAGACTTCCGCAGTAAGCACATCCTCAAACTCAGCAGCAAAATTTCGCTCTCCATAATAATTGTTCCACATGTGATCAAAGACTGCATCATGAAATTCGACAAATTTGCCCTGTTCGGCGGCGCAGTATGAGCCTACCGCAGCCCGTTCGGAATCAGGACCAATGACGGCCATTGGACGGAAAGCGATCTTTAGATTGTCGGGATACGCTTCACGGAGTTGCTTAGAGCTGGTCTGATGAAACTGGCCACATGAAGGACACTTAAAGTCAGCGTATTCCACCATTACAGCCGATGCTTCGGGATTTCCAATGTAGAGTTCGCTTGGTTGTGCACTAAAAGTTACTGTCGTTTTGTCAGCCCCTGATGTACTAGGCATCTTCCCGCTACTATTGCTATCGCTTCTTGAGCTTATTAACCAAACGCCAAATAGAATGACGGTGATCGCTATTATTAAAAATGTACGTTTCATAGGTTTACTCCCTCTTCATGTGACTGCTTTGACGCATGTGATACCTGGACAAGTAAACTAAGCTTATAGATTGAATATATGAGCAACAGACTGCCCAGCCAATTGAAAACAGCACCAAGGTCACGAAGAAGTGGTGCACTGACAGCACCAGCTGAAGCAATCAGCGGAGCTAATAACGAAGTACCACAAGCGATGCAGCCACCACCCAAAATAGCGAACATAAATGCCCCGCCACCACTTTTCTTTGGAATAGACGCAAAGCCTTGCCTACGGATTACAAAAGTCAGCATTGCGATATTAATACCGAATAACAGTGTGAAGATAATAATGCCAAGCGAAAGTGCACTGTCGTAAGTCGTAAACAAGCTCTGGTAGCCATAGGCAAAAAATTCAAACTTATCGTATGGACTCAGCGGTGCCTCGAATAATATAAACCGTAGCAGATCTAGGTTCAGCGACCATATGATAAGCCCCGCCATCAGTAAGGTTGAAAAAGCCGCCAGCAGCACATATCGTGGCAGTCGCATCACAGTACTGACTGCTTTGAGAGTTATCTTCAATTTTAATCTAAAAGGTATTTTCATGGCTTATGTGAGTACTGGATATGCAAATTTACTACGTGATATACTAGAATCGTTATATTAATTACTTTAGCAACTACTAAACTATAACAAATCGATACAACTATGAGCAAACCAGAACAAAAAATACTTTTTATCTACAATGCAGATAGCGGGTTCGCTAATGCCCTAATCGACCAAGGTAAGAAATATTTGACTCCTTCCCAGTACGCTTGCCAGCTATGCATGGTTTCCTATGGACCGCTTGGTATGCGTAAAGACTGGAAGAAGTTCGTGAGCTCCCTTCCATACGAGGTAGTGTTTCTGCACAAGGACGAACTAAGCGTCCGCTATCCAAATGTTAAAACGAGTCTGCCCGCAATGGTGCTGTTAGTAAAAGACCGTGCAACAGTCAAGCTTGATGGCAGCGACTTTGAATCGATTGATAATTTAGACCAGCTTAAGGCTGCTGTTATGAAAGCACTTGAGGAGTAGCTATACTATGAGTACCATGGACAATTCACATAACTTCGATGATCTAAAAGCACTACTTATTAATTGCTCGATTAAAAAAGATAAACAAAAATCCCATACCCAAACGCTTATGGATAAAGTGGCGAAAATAATGGAATCCCAGGGCGTGAAGGTCGAACAAGTGTACGCACTTGACCACACTATTGCCTTTGGAATGATCAAAGACGGCACAGAAAAGGGGCAAACTGATGATTGGCCTGCTGTTCAACAAAAAATACTTGAAGCGGATATATTGATAATCGGTACACCGATCTGGCTCGGTGTTAAGTCAAGTGTTGCCACACAAGTGATTGAACGAATGTATGCATACAGTGGCGATCGAAATGATAAAGGCCAGTATCTCTATTATGGCAAGACAGGCGGTTGTGTCATCACTGGTAACGAAGACGGTATTAAACACTGTGCGATGGATATTCTATATGCCCTACAGCACATAGGTTACATGGTGCCGCCGCAAGCTGATTGTGGATGGATTGGGGAGGCTGGTCCGGGTCCGAGTTACGGAGACACGGAATGGGACGGTAAAAAGATTGATCCACCCGTCGGGTTTGATAACGATTTTACCAACCGCAACACCACTTTTATGGCATGGAACCTTATGCATACTGCGAGAATGCTTAAGGACAATGGCGGAATCCCCTCAATTGGCAACACAACTGAAGGTTGGCAGCATGTAACTAACGCAAAAAGCGATAACCCAGAGTATCAGTAAATGAAGAAACAAAAACAAATACTTAAAAAACAAATAGATAAGTGCACCGTAGCAGAACATCACCTCAGCTTAAGAAAGCGAAGCGGTGATAACAATATAAGCTTTATCGACCATGTTATAGTGTTTAGCGGTCCATTGATTCCTCTGGCTGTATTTATTCAGGCGTACAACGTATGGATTCTTGGTAAGGGTGAAGGGCTATCTATTATTACTTGGTCACTCATGCTATTTGCATCATTTACTATGGCAATCTATGCAGTCAAACACAGAACTAAGCCATTAATGATGGTCTACATTCCACTTGTAACAGCAAATGCACTGGTTGTATCGGGAATTTTACTTCTGTAGCAAAGCGTATCTTAAGACGTTATAGTTGGTTTAATGAATATAGAATTTGAATCTGAATTGTGGGAAGGGCAAGGTCAAGGAGCATGGTTTTTTGTTTCGCTACCTAAAGAATATTATGATGAGATTAAACTTATCAGTACTACTCCCAGAAAAGGGTTTGGCTCAGTCAATATAGAAGCAGCAATAGGCCGAACGGACTGGAAGACATCAATTTTTCCCGATACCAAATCCAAGAGTTACTTATTGCCTATTAAAAAGGAAGTTCGAAGGAATGAAAATTTATCGGCTGAGGATATAGTATCGGTGAAAATTAGGATAATAGAAATCTGAATTCACGAGTATTTACTGGCACAAAATTCTAACCCAGCTTGGGCTAAACAAAAACAGAGGTTAATTCACC
>JBGTLD010000047.1:0-7450 GCA_041744275.1 Saccharimonadales bacterium (SeqCode)
GTGGCGAGAGCGGATGCTCCATCAGAACTTGTGCCACCAAACGTGTAGGTATACCCGTAACTGCCATTGGCGTTGATCTTGGTCAGGAAAGCGTCATTACCACCATTACTCGTCTTGTTATCTGTTCCGCCGGTTGGGTCGAAGTTGACGGTGCTTTGAAATTCTCCAGCGACAAACACGTTCCCAGAGCTGTCAGTGGCAAGGGCGGTGGCTTCATCAAAACTAGTACCACCAAACGTGTAGGTGTAGTCGTAGCTACCATCGGCGTTTATCTTTGTAAGAAAGATG
The DNA here is from genome assembly GCA_041744275.1 of Saccharimonadales bacterium (SeqCode). Taxonomy (GTDB): domain Bacteria; phylum Patescibacteriota; class Saccharimonadia; order Saccharimonadales; family JBGTLD01; genus JBGTLD01. The sequence goes on from JBGTLD010000047.1 coordinate 289, forward strand.
TCATCACCACCATTACTCGTCTTGTTGTCTGTGCCACCGGTTGGGTCGAAGTTGACGGTGTTGCGGAAGTATCCAGCGACAAACACGTTCCCAGAGCTGTCAGTGGCGAGGGCGGTGGCTTCATCAGTACTGGTGCCACCAAACGTGTAGGTGTAGTCGTAGCTGCCATCGGCGTTTATCTTGGTCAGAAAGGCGTCATCATTACCATTACTCGTCTTGTTGTCAGTGCCGCCGGTTGGGTCGAAGTTGACGGTTCCGTTGAATCTTCCGGCTACAAATACATTACCAGAAGTGTCAGTCGCGGTGGCATTTGCATTATCAAAACCGGTGGCACCGAATGTGTAGGTGTAATCGTAGCTATGTGGCTGTGCAGCGGCAGTGGCCGTGAACGGATGGATTGGCAGGAGTGGTGAGAGCGCAAGTACCAGCATAAGTAGTGCTCGTAATGATGTAGAGGATATCTTGAATGTCAACTTTTGTAGTGTATGCATTTTTTTATGTGTTTATTTTATTGTTTCAAGTATTGTACCATAATATGCTTATAGTTTTTAATGAAATGCGTGTTTTTAGACATAACTCAATTACACAACAATGATTAATTTATGCATGATACAATTGACTCCATATGGGAAAAAACGCACAAAGATTATTCGAAACATTTCAACCAGAAAATTACCAATTGCACCTCTCTCCGAGTAAGACCTCGCTTACTTTTTCCGGCACAGTTACTATAAAAGGCAAGAAGGTTGGTCGACCAAATAAACGAATTACCTTCCATCAAAAAGGGTTAAAAATACGTAGTGCAACACTTGTCAAACATGACAAGAAGGGTGAGCTCGACGTACCAGTTATTCGCATAAATACACACGATACGTACAACGAAATTCGTCTTCACTCTGAGAGCATGTTGTATCCAGGCGAATACACAATCACTTTGGAATTTGAAGGCAAAATTCTAGAACAAATGGTCGGTATATACCCCTGCCACTTTGAACACAATGGCGAGAAGAAAATGCTTATCGCAACGCAGTTTGAAAGTCATCATGCACGAGAAGCTTTCCCTTGCATCGATGAACCTGAAGCGAAAGCGACATTCGACCTCACGCTTACCAGTCCTGTCAATGAGACAGTTCTCGCAAACACGCCCGTGAAAGAACAGTCGACTCACAACGACGAAGTAAGCACGTTATTCGAAAAGACACCACGAATGTCTACTTATCTACTCGCATTCGTAATTGGCGAGCTCCAATCTGTCGAGCGTAAAACCAAAGACGGCATTACGGTGAAAAGCTGGTCGACACCAGCGCAACCATTGAGCCATTTAGACTACTCTGCCGACGAAGCCGTTCGCTATCTGGAATTCTTCACTGATTACTTTGGCGTCCCCTATCCGCTACAAAAATGCGACCAAGTAGCGCTCCCTGATTTTGACTCTGGAGCTATGGAAAACTGGGGACTTATTACGTACCGAGAAATCGCACTACTTACTGATGATCAGAACCGTTCTGTCAGTAATGAGCAATACATTTCCATGGTGATTGCACACGAACTATCACATCAGTGGTTTGGTAATCTCGTAACCATGAAGTGGTGGGATGATCTATGGCTCAATGAAAGTTTCGCGAGTCTCATGGAGCACATTGCGCTTGATGCTGTGCATCCAGATTGGCACCAATGGGAATCGTACGTTTCGAGCGACATCACGACGACATCATCACGAGATGTGTATAGCGACATTCAACCCGTTGGTGTTGAAGTCACAGACCCAGACGTTATACATACATTGTTTGATCCAGGTATTGTGTATTCAAAAGGTGGTCGATTACTGAAAATGCTCCGAGAGTTCATCGGTGATGAAGCGTTCACCAATGGTCTACGCAATTATTTTACGAAACATGCATACAAAAACGCGACGAGAGAAGATTTATGGGCAGCACTGTCTGACTCAAGCTGTCAAGATATTTCTGCGCTCATGACGCCATGGCTCATCAACCCGGGCATGCCAGTTGTAAAAATAGCCCAACAAGAAAAAACACTCACACTCAACCAAGAGCGTTTCTTACTCGATGACAAGCCAGACAGCACCGTGTGGCCTATCCCACTACTTACGGACGACCTCCCCCAGGCGATCCTCACAAGTCAATCAAACACTTTTGATCTTTTAAAGCCTGAATACGTCGTTCTTAATCAGTCAGGAAGTGGTCATTATTTCACGCACTACACCGAGACTTCTCACAGGGAGCACATCGCCAAACGCATACAAGAACAATCGCTATCTCCAGAAACACGAATGAATATCCTCAACGATATGTATATGCTTGCTCGTAAAGGAGAGGCATCGGTTGTAGATGGACTTGAAGTTGTGATGGCGTCAAAAGACGAACCGCGCGACCATGCATGGACATTACTTTTGAGACTTGTAGGAGCAGCAAGTCAACTCACAGAAGGTAGTGAACACGCAGAAAAATCCCTAAAAGCACTTCGATGCAATCTCGCACGAGATTGGCATGAAAAGCTTGGATGGAACGACTCACCTGAAGATGACTCAAATACAAAGCAACTGCGACAAACCATGGTGTCTTTGATGATTGGCGGAGAAGACAAAGCGGCGATAGGTGAAGCCCAAAAACGCTTCGCTGAAGTAGATGATCTTCAGTCACTTCCCGCAGAACTACGAGCATCAATATTAGCCGCAAACGTACGTTCTGGTGACACCGAATCAGTTGTTGCAAGACTACTCAAGGAGTATCCTTCCGCAACTGCAGATGTCCAGTTAGATATAACAGGAGCGGTGACCGCAACAAAAGACCCCGTGATAGGAAAAAAGATCTTAGAACAAGCAATTGGCAAGAACGGATTTGTTCGCACCCAAGACATCATGCGCTGGCTCGCATACGCCCTGCGAAACAGATACATGCGACAAGAGGCATGGGAGTTTATTACCCAAAATTGGGATCGTATTAAAGCGCTACTCGACAACAGCAAGTCTTACGATTTCCTGCCAATTTACTGTGCAAATGTCATTACAACAGAAGAGTGGTCAAACAAGTACACCAGCTTTTTCGAGCCATTAATCAATGATAAGTCATTACACAGAAACATACTTGTCGGTAGTGCAGATATCGCAGCTCGCATTGCATGGCGTACACGCGACGAACAGGCAATTCTCGCCTGGCTTGAAAAGAATGTCACATAATTGATTCTATAAATTCAGTTACCACAAAATCTTCACCGCCTAATTCCATTGCGGCAAGCTGGAAATCTCCAGGCCACTGTTCATTTTGCACCCACATTTCGGCTGCGAAGCTCATTTGTTGCACTTTTTTAGGTGTAATATATTCAAGACCACTGCCGTGCTTGTTATTTTGACGATATTTTACCTCAACAAAGTACACAACTGCATTCTTAGTGGCAACTATATCAATCTCGCATAGTCGCGTTTTCCAATTTAAGGCAATAATTTTAAATCCACGTTGCTTTAAATATTCAGCCGCATAGACTTCGGCATCATGCCCAGTGCTGTAATTAGACACTTTGATCGCTCATAATTTTCTGTAGTGGCTTATAACTTAGTCGGTGCTCAACACAAGGGCCGTACCGAATCAGCAACTCACGGTGGAGGGCAGTTCCGTAACCAACGTGACGATCAAACAGGTACTCCGGGTATTCAAGCGCAGCATGTATCATATACGCATCTCTCGACGTTTTTGCAATAATGCTTGCTGCGCTTACTTCGGCTATATGGAGGTCTGCCTTTACCATTGTTTGAACATTCGGAATATGTTGTAGATAATTATAATTTCCATCAATAAGTACTTGTGAGTCATTTCGCTCAAGCATATTGAGCGCTTCAGTCATCGCTTTTGTTGTCGCCGCAGTGAGCCCTATGTCGTCAACAGTTTTTGCGCTCACCCAGCCAATACCTACATCAGCGTGTTGTTTTATGGCTGTAGCAAGCTGGATACGTTTTGCTGGTTTAAGTAGCTTTGAATCCATCAGTCCATCTACGTGATGATGAAGTCGTACCGCAGCGGCAACTAACGGCCCAGCCCAGCAACCCCTGCCCGCTTCATCAATGCCTATTATCATACTCGCAGTATGACATAAAAAACGCCCAGCAATGTGGGCGTTTTTAATAGATTATAGAAACTAGATTTATTCTGTATCTTTTGTTGGCTCAGTAGACTCTGCTTCAGCAACGACTGGTTCAGGGATATCATTGACTGAGCGTCGATCAAAATCAACGTTTGCAAGACGCGCTGACTTACCAGTTCGAGCACGCATGTATGTAAGATAGTTACGTCGAACTTTACTCCGCTTTGTAACTTCAATTTTTTCCACAAGTGGGCTGTGGAGCAAAAAGCTTTTTTCAACACCAATACCACTCGCAATTCTTCGAACAGTAATTCGGCTTGTGTGACTGCTCTTGCGGTCAGTTCGTATAACAAGACCCTGGAAGATCTGAATACGCTCTTTGCTACCTTCTTTGATTTTTTGGTGCACTTTCACAGTGTCACCTGATTGTACGTCGACAACCTGTGCTTTTTTGAACTTTTCTTCGATTTTCTGAATAACTGATTGCATATCTAAATAACCTTACACTATTTTGCTCTTGAAATCAATCATATCACATCTGTTGTCAATATAATATAGCTATAATACCATTTTCTTTCCGGTACAATGACTCTATGACTATTCAAGAACAAGCACTTCAAAGGCACAAAGAGCTCAAGGGTAAAATCGGTATTTCACTAAAAGATACAGACATCACACAAGATAAACTCCAAGTTTATTACACTCCTGGCGTGGCTGCAGTCAGCAGCTACGTAGCCGAACATCCAGAAGAAGCTCGGGATTACACGTGGCTCAACAATTCAGTTGCGGTCATTAGTGACGGTTCAGCCGTTCTCGGGTTAGGAGACATTGGCCCATATGGTGCACTCCCCGTTATGGAAGGCAAAGCCATGCTCTTCAAGCATTTTGCAGATATTGATGCTGTGCCAATAATTCTTGATGTTCATACACCAGATGAAATTGTAGCGGCAGTCAAAGCAATTGCACCAAGCTTTGGCGGCATTAACCTAGAAGACATAGCAGCACCGCAATGTTTCGAGATAGAAGAGCGCTTAAAGCATGATTTACCGATTCCTGTGTTTCACGATGACCAGCACGGCACCGCTATTGTTGTGCTTGCAGGTCTTATAAACGCTCTGAAAATAACAGGACGACAACTATCTAAGTGCAAAATCGTTGTTGTGGGTGCCGGTGCAGCTGGGACTGCCGTCATGAAACTACTTCATAGGTACGATCAGCCGAATATAATCGCCGTCGACAGTAAAGGCATTATCAGCAAAAATCGCGCCGACCTAAACACAGAAAAGAGGAGACTTCTCGAATTCACCAATGCAGCGAATGATGACGGATCGCTCGATGATGCTCTGAGGGAAGCTGACGTATTTATTGGTGTTTCTAAGGCCGGCTTATTAAGTGTAGGTATGGTCAAACTCATGAAGCAAGATCCAATTATTTTTGCCATGGCTAATCCAGTTCCAGAGATATTGCCAGAAGAGGCCGAAAAAGCGGGCGTAGCTGTCATGGCAACTGGTCGTTCTGATTTCCCAAATCAAATCAACAATGTGCTTGCCTTCCCCGGTATCTTCCGAGGAGCGCTCGACAATAAAGTACGAACCATAACTGATCAGCATAAAATTGCGGCAGCAGAAGCCATAGCTGCACTCGTGGAGAACCCAACGCCAACCGAAATCATTCCCACAGCAAGTGATACGCGACTGGTATCCGCGGTATCGTCAGTGATTACATAACATTCTCTTATTATATATTATATCATACTTATGCTAATATTGCAATCAACCAACAACTCGGTATACTTCTTCAAGTGTTGTTTGTCCTGCAATAACTTTTAGTATGCCATCTTGAAGCATCGTACTCATGCCGCTTTTAATTGCTGCCGCTTCAATATCTTGTGCGGAAATTATCTGGCCGCTCTCTAGAAGTTTTCGTATCTCTCCAGTCATAAGAAACTGTTCACGCAAGGCTACTTGGCCTGAAAAACCGTAAGGATTCGACTCAGAACTTTTAGGTCTGTACAGTTTGAGTCCGTCTAAATTAGGTCTGTCGAATGTGTCGGGTAGTGTGTTTAATACTTTCTGTATAACGTCTTTTGTTGCGTCGTCGGGTTCATATGCTTCTTTTGTTGTATCATCAAGTTTACGTACTAAACGCTGAGCCATCACGAGCCTAATTGCTGACACAAATAGGGGATTGTGTTCTATAACATCCATCATTCTCGTGAGTGCGGCTGCTGCAGATGAGGCGTGGAACGTAGACAACACCAAATGACCCGTAAGCGACGCTTGGAGTGCTGTTTTTGCAGTATCCATGTCGCGAATCTCACCGACCATAACAATATCAGGGTCAAGCCGTAAAATAGCACGTAAACGCTCCGCAAAGTTTGTCTCTTGTGCTGTTTTACTCGTAACCGATACCTGCGTAATACCCGAAAACTGGTATTCAACCGGGTCTTCGATGGTTATGATCTTTCGTTGATCAGAATTTAGTGTGTTGAGCATCGAGTACAGTGTTGTTGTTTTACCAGAACCAGTCGGGCCCACAACTAATGCGAGTCCACTCGGTTTCGCAATAATATCTTCTACGACTGCCCGCTCTGCCTCAGAAAGACCAAGCCTATCGAGGTTGTACATTTCTTGGTTAAGATTAAAAAGCCTCATGACGACATCTATGCCATTCACTGTTGGCACGGTTTCTAAACGTAGGTTTACGTCTACATCTACCCCATCAGCCATATGTATTTGCTGGGATATGTGCCCTTGTTGCGCATCTTGTGATGCAGTTGACACATTCCCAGCGCTGGCTATAGCTGCAACGAGTACTCTGTATTTGTCTGGCTGAAGCTCTGCAATAGGATGCAGTACCCCATCAATACGAAACCGAACGCGTATGTGATTTTTTTGAGTCTCAAGATGAATGTCGGACGCGTTCAATCGATGTGCTTGCTGAACCAAATACGCTAACATGTCATCGGCACGGACTTGAGATAGCGTCGCAGAAACTGATTTGATTAACTCTGCAGAGCCAGCGTCTTTAAGTTCAATATCGTGATACGTAATCTTCTTAGGAGGAT
>JBGTLD010000048.1:0-11286 GCA_041744275.1 Saccharimonadales bacterium (SeqCode)
TTCGAGAGTTGTGAGGTTATCTGTTGACGGTAAAACACAGACAATCCCCACAAGGGCCGACACAGTTGAAGAACTACTAGAGCGGCTTGATATCACTGTTGGAGAGCGCGATATTGTTGAGCCTGATCTCAGCACAGAAATTATTGAAGATGACTTTCGTATTAATGTATACAAAGCACGCCCTGTTACCGTTGTTGACGGCAGTACTGGCCAAGAGGTTACAACGATTACCGCACACCCGACACCTCGTCAGGTTGCAGCTACTGCAGGTATGGAAGTATTCCCTGAAGATATAGTTGAAAAAGAAGCAATTATCGTAGAGCCCGAGAACCTCATGCGAGATGGGCTCATTGCGGAGAAGGTAGTTATAGAGCGTGCAACCCCGGCAAATATTAACTTGTATGGTAACGCAATTGCTGTTCGAACTCACGCCAAGACTGTCGGCGAAGCTCTTTCTGAACGAAATATTCAAACACTTCCAGACGACGTGATCACTCCGTCTCTAGACACCGAACTATCAGCCGACACGCAAGTATTTATTGTGAGAGTAGGAACTCAGATTGAGACGATTGAGGAACAGATTCCGGCACCTGTTGAAATGATCCAAGACGCAAATATGGTTGCCGGGGCGCAAACGATTAGAGAGCCGGGCGCACCGGGTAGAAAGATAGTCACGTACCAGATAAATCTCGAGAATGGGCAGGAGACTGGCCGCGTTGCATTACAAGAGGTAGTCACCGCCGAACCGGTAAAGCGGGTTGTTGCAGAAGGTACAAAGGTGGTTATCAGTAACCCTTCAGCCAATGTTGCACTTGGGCAGCAAATTGCAGCAGAAATGGGATACGCAGATCAGTTCGGGTGTATTTATCAGATATTTCAACGTGAATCAGGGTGGAACCATACTGCTCGAAACCGAAGTAGTGGCGCATTTGGTATTCCCCAATCGCTTCCAGCAACCAAAATGGGGCCAAACTATACAGACCCAGCAACGCAAATTCGCTGGGGTATTGGCTATATGGTCGCCAGGTACGGAAGTCCTTGTGGTGCTCAAGCTTTTTGGAGTGTCAATAAGTGGTATTAGTGTAGGTACGTAGGTATGAAAGCAATACCTGGAACTAAGAAATCTCTTGGTCAGCACTGGTTGACAGATACTGCCACGCTTACGTCAATTTGTGACGCAGCTGATGTACAGGCAACAGATACGGTGCTTGAGATTGGGCCAGGTCCTGGCACGCTTACCGCACTGCTTGTAAAGCAGGCGCATAAGGTAGTGGCTGTAGAGTTTGACAGGGTGCTTGCAGAAGATTTACCCAAACGTGTTCATGCAGCAAACCTGAAAGTTGTACATCAAGATATCATGAGCTTTGACCTCACCACGCTACCATCTCACTACAAAGTAGTGGCTAATATACCCTATTATTTAACAAGCAATTTACTACGCACGTTGAGTGAATCAAACAATCCACCACAATCTGTTGCACTTCTTATCCAAAAAGAGGTTGCAGAGAGAGTAACGGCGCAGCCTGGGCAGATGTCATTATTGAGCGTGAGCGCACAGTATTATTGGGAAACCTCCTTAGGGCCTGTCGTTCTAGCAGAAATGTTCACGCCACCACCAAAAGTAGATTCACAGGTTTTGATAATGCAGTACCGTAACAGCCCGCTGTTTGATAATGTTGATACACGAGCATTTTTCCAGGTTGTAAAAGCCGGTTTTTCTGCACGCCGTAAAACATTACTCAACTCACTGAGTGGTGGCCTGAGGTTATCAAAAGAGGACGTAAAATTACTGCTTGAAAAGGCAGAGGTTTTGCCCTCTTCTCGCCCGCAAGAGCTATCGCTTGCAGAGTGGTTTCAGATATATACAGCGCATAAACAGTAGCGTTTTATTGACGTAGGTGGTATAATATAAATATGGGGCTGAATTTTAAGCTCGACGTAGGACTTTAACAGTTAGATCAGCAGGCCGCTTACTCAGCGCGAGGCCTATCTGACAGTATTGCATCAAACTGAAATTGAATCATCTTTGCGACGTGGTAATTATTTTCGAGTGAAGGGTAGCCATAGCTACAGTGAGCAAGAAAATATTTGCTACGGCCAAAGTGAGGTAATTTTTAAGCGATGAAATACTGTTTGATAGGCCTCTAATAGGGTACACACACGTAATTGCAAACGCTTTTACTCGCGTAAAGAATTTTGTTGCTAGTGCTTTTGCGCCAGCTCCATTTGCTTTCGCAACAGTCTAAGTTACGACTTATGACCGTGTCTTTTGTGACATCAGATAGCAACAAGATACGTCAAATCATCTGATTGCTTTCGGTAATTGATCCGTAGCCGAACCAAGACTTTGGATCAAACTGTAGGACCTTTTGGTCATTTCTATGTTCTGCAGTATTCAAATGACCTATGCCTGTAGGATAGACTAACTAGCTAAACCTCACGGACCCGGAGGCGGTATCCGGCAGCTCCACCAAAAAAGACTTTTCAGTGTATGAAAGGTCTTTTTTTGTTTTCGCTGGTATACTAAAAAGTAATATGGAACAAATATTTTGTAGCAATTGTGGCAAGCTTGGCTCGTATGGTGCGAATTACTGCACACATTGCGGTGCTGCCCAGCACGGGGCAGCGTCGGCAGTATTTATGGCATCACAGCCAACGGTAAATTTGAACGAGCATAAACCTAGCCCTCCACCACGCCGTAGCGCAACGATTTCTCGGCGGTTACTATGTAAGCGGGCTGTAATCGCATTTATGATAAGTTATCTTGGTCAAACAGGAATAATAATGATTCTTCTGCTTATTGGGTTATATTTTGAACCGTTCCTATCTAGTTTATTTATAGTTGCCTATGTAATTATGTTGTACTTAATAGCGTCAATCGTACGAAATAACTACTACTTCGAGGTCGATGAAACATGCTTCCGTAAAGAGTACGGAGTAATCCACAAGTTTAACGTTACAATTCCTCACAGTCAGATCCAAAATGTAAACATTACCAGAAGTCTCACTGATAGAATACTTGGTCTTGCAAAAATTGACATAGAAACTGCCGGCAGTTCAGGTGTTATACAAAAAGAAATTGTTGGCACTCGATCAAGCCGGGCTGAGGCACACTTACCAGGAATAACACTGGCCCAGGCAAAAGAAGTTCACGACGTACTTATGGAGAACTTTGCTGATCTCCAGCCAGAGCTACGATAGAAGTTGATTAGTTCTAGAAACGTAAAACTGTGCGCAATCTTTTTTAAAATCGTTTTCATCAGAGATTTAAAATGAGATATATGTTGTTTAAACGTTATCATTCATGTTGTTGTATTGACAAATTAATAGGGGTGTGCTATATTTAGTCTAATTGTTCGTGATGAATCCGAGAGTTAGTGAGTTTTCGATTGCTTGGGCTTCATTCCACATTGGCAATTAGAATTATTCACCTAACTAAAAGGATTCATTTTTTATGTCTTATCAATCAAACACGCGCCCAAAGCGCTACTCTGTGTATTCAAGCAATAGTCGTCGCCCTAGGACAAACCGTGTGAAATCAAAATATGGTCAATATATTGACCCTATCAAGTTCGTAAAGCGAGCCACTGGTGCGGAAACTGAAGATTACGTGCCAAAGCACACGTTTGCTGACTTTGACGTGCACGAGCAGATTCATAAGAATCTCTCTGCAAAAGGGTATGAAATTCCATCCCCTATCCAAGATCAGGCGATTCCGTTTGCACTTGAAGGTCGTGATGTCATTGGCCTCGCTGACACTGGTACAGGTAAAACTGCTGCTTTTGCGATCCCCTTAATCGACAAGTTGCTCAAGGATCCTAATAGTAAAGCACTCATTGTTGCACCTACTCGTGAACTTGCTCAGCAGATTGAAGATGAATGTCGTTCAATTGGTAAGAGCACAGGGCTATTTGCTGTACTGCTTATTGGCGGTACGCCTATGGGTCCACAACTTCGGGATCTTCGTACTAACCCACGAGTTGTTATTGGCACACCTGGAAGAATCAAAGATCACTTAGAGCGCGGTACACTACAGCTTTCAAAGTTCAACACCGTTGTACTTGATGAGGTAGACCGTATGCTTGATATGGGCTTTATAAACGACATGCAGTTTATTTTGGACAGCCTATCACCAGAACGACAATCATTCTTTTTCTCTGCAACACTCAACCCAAGTGTAAAAACATTGATTCAGAAGTTTTCGAAGAACGCTGAAACGGTTGCTGTCAAACAGGGTGATACAAGTGAAAACGTACACCAAGACGTCGTACAGTATCGTTCAGGTATCGACAAAATGGATAAACTCCATGACATTTTGGTTCGCGATGATGTATCTAAAATCATTATTTTTGAAGAAACACAACGAAGCGTTGAGAAGCTCAGTAACGAGCTGCTTTCACGCGGGTTTGCCGCAGATGCAATTCATGGTGGCAAAAATCAGTCACAACGTCAGCGTGCCCTGAATCGTTTCAAAAAAGATGACATTAAGGTCCTGGTGGCAACTGATGTCGCTGCTCGTGGTATTGATGTCAAAGACATCAGTCACGTCATAAACTTTTCATTACCTCAAACATACGAAGACTACACACACCGTATCGGTCGCGCAGGCCGTGCTGGTAAAATTGGCTACGCACTCACATTCGTAACGTTTTAGTAGTTAAACTCTTCAAAATATAATTGATGTGACATGCCGAGTTTTTCGGCCTCATCTTTAACGGCATTTAGAAGTGGCGGTGGTCCGCATACGAATATTGCTCGTTCATGAACATCTTTGTAGTGCTCTATGAGTGTCTTGAGGTTTACGAAGCCATGTGTGGATTGGTGAAAAAGCGTAATGTTGAACTGCGGATTGTTGTGTTTGATCTGCTGTAGTTCGTGGTGTCCATATGGGTTTTTATCTCCTGTGGCATATATCATTTCTATCATCCCTGAGTGATGACGAATAGGCAAACTTCTCGCCTTGCTCAAAAATGGTGTTACCCCAATACCACCCGCTATCCATAGTTGCTTCTTGTATTTCTTGGAAGAGAAAGTGAAGCCCCCGTACGGCCCTTTGACCTCTACGTTATTACCTTTTTTTATATTCTTTAGTCCTCTTGTGAAGTCCCCTGAAGTACGAATCACAAATCGTAATTGGCGATCAGATGTTCCGGATGCGATAGAAAAAGGGTGGAACTCTTCCATTTCTGGCATAAAAAAACGAATGTAGGCAAATTGACCTGGACTAAAGCGTATGATGCGTGACGTGGGTTCTAAAATAAGTTCGATAATATTATCGGATTTTTTCCGAATACTTCCGACAGTATAAACATAGGGTTTTTGAAGGATATCATTGAGTAATGTATACACAGTAAAGAACACTGCAGATACAATAGTAAGTATAAAAAGATAATTTCGGAGCCAATCGCTTGCGTTAATCATGCTGCCTTTTGCAAATGCATGGAGCGCGCCAACTAAGAACACAATTCCTAAAATTCTGTGCACTTGGACAAACTTTTCGTGTTTCACATTTGCGTATACTGACCAAAACACAATTCCTACAAGACTGTAGAGCGCAATACTACCTAGGAGTATGCCAAAATCAGTAATGTCAAACCACAACAGAGCCGCAGACCCTAATCCGTCACGAGCCGCCAGTACGCTCAGGGCAATAGGGTGAAGAACGAGCAAGAACACACTGACGGTTCCAAAGACTCTATGTGTGGCATACATTTTATCGAGACCGCCAAAGAACTTATCGAGTAAGACGGTCTTGCTGCTGATTATGAGCGACAACGCAAACAAAGACATCCCCGCAAAAGCACCAACTTTCGCAATCACCACTGCAAGCATCTCCCATACTTCTAGGCCAGAAAAGTCATAGACACCGATCCAGCCCAGACCAGGAATTAATGCAATAAGTAAGCCAAGCAGTAGCCCTCTATTTAATAGAACAGGTTTTCTTACATCCATTGCTAAACACTATACCGAGCCAATCAAATCTCACCAAAAAGAAAACCGCTGCCTATTTTGGAGAAAGTGGCAGCGGTTGAGGTATTCGCCTACGTTAAGACGAGGCAAAAACCTTTACATGTTGAAAGGAGGCTAGAACGCGAGTACCTCACTCAACGTACTACTTTTTGCCTGCTCGTTAGATCTAGGACTTTTCAATATATTACCTCCTTTCCATTACATGACAATATCTAAATTATAGCGCTTTTGGCTAATTATTAACATGCACTTACGCGCTATTGCGACGATTGTTTTTTAGCTGCTCGTTGACGTAGTAATTCAAAGCCCCCAGCTTGCGCCGCGTTGATACCTGCCCAAGTTGCCAACACTGGTTGTGTGCCTGGAATTACCAGAGCAAAACCACCAATTGCGAGTGCGCCTAGTGCATTAATATCACGAAAAAAACGCAAAGCTTTTTCAGGTTTTCTAGACTTGGATTGCTTTTCACTCATATAAAAAGTGTATTACAAATGGAGCTTTTTTGTCTGTGAGGATTCTGTCGCCGTTTGATCTATACTAGGTAGCAATGACTCATCGACCGTTTGTATTTATTGATATCGAAACTACAGGTGCAAGTGCGTACAATTCAAGAGTACTTGAAGTGGGTGCGCTTCGAATCGAGAACAACAAAATAGTCAAAAAATACGTGCAACTTATAAACCCTGAAGAATCTGTACCACCGTTTATAACAAGGTTAACAGGTATTTCTGAATCAGATGTTTGGAACAAGCCACGCTTCAGAGACGTCGCAAGCGACATCGAAGACTTGCTTGAAGGGGCTATATTTGTGGCGCATAATGTTGGGTTTGACTACGGATTTTTGAAGCAAGAGTTTAAGCGGATTGGTATAGAGTTTAATAAAGATAGATTATGCACAGTGCGCTTGTCTCGGACGCTGTATCCAGCGCAAAAGAGTCATAGGCTTGATGAAGTGATACGTACACATGGCTACCAGGTCACAAACAGGCACCGAGCTTTTGACGACGCAGAGGTACTGTATAAATTCTACCGCGACCATCTGAAACTGCACGGTGTTAATCTCTATGCAGTTATGGATCGATTACTTATTAAGACATCCCAAGGTGCAATTTGAGAGAAAATTAGCAGTCTGATAATACTTAAGAGGATTAAATATCTATCATATGAAAAAATTTGCATTGAACACAATTACAAACAATCCCTTTCGTAGCTTGGCTGTGGCAGGCGCTATATTACTGGGAGTAAGTGGATTTCTGTTCTTTACGGGAAATAACACTCAAACGAGTGAGTTCGAGGCGTCGAATGCCGACGCAACTGAAGTGGTTGACCAAGCAGAAACTACTGACGTATCAGAAACATCATTTGACGAAGTAACACTCGCACAAATTATTGAAAATCCAGACGATTTTATTCAAAAAGAAATTAAGCTGTCTGGCACAATACGTGACGTTGATGATCGTAGGCTCCTGCAGCTGCTAGATGGCGCAGGTAATGCAGTGTACGTTATTACACCAAGGGCGTTATCGAGTGATGAGCTTGCGCGCACCAATGAATTTTTAGAAAACGGCGCCCCAGCAACGTTAGAAGGGGCGTTATTTCGTTTGAATGCTGCTAATATCAGGGAACGTCTTGAGGTTGCTCTTTCAGAGGAGACATCTGCAGCCTTTGCCGAGCCACAACTCACCGTTATTGTTAGAAACATTACTATCGGTGAATAGGTATTACGCATAGTTTCATACGCATGCTCTGTGATATCTTATGTTTAAGATAAAACACTTATGCATAATCTAAAACTCCCCAAAACTATTCCTGTCATTAATCCACTTTTGTTGCGCGATATTCTTTTCCGGATAGACAAGCGAACAGCACTTTTCCTTGAACTACCTGTTTCAAAACGCATTGAACTGCTAAGGGCTTTAACGCCAAAGGTGCGGCAAGATATTTTGCTGCGAATTCCTGAACACGATGTTGCCGGCATCATGCAGGCGGTCGATCCCGATGAGGCGACAGATATGCTCCAGATTTTGACAAAGCATCGGCGCGAAAGAGTTCTTAGGCTTTTGAGCCAAGAAATGCAAGATTCACTCTCGACGTTACTTGAGTTTGATGCACAAACAGCGGCAGGTCTTATGACGCTCGATTATATCCAGGTCCAGAAAAATGAGACAATGGCTGATGTAGCGAAGCGGTTTAAGCGTCACGAAAAAAGCACCGGCAGGCCACCGGTAGTTCTCGTTATGGACGATCACAAGCTCAACGGTTTTTTACCAGGATACCAGCTGGGGCTTGCAGAAAAACACGATGAAGTTTCGCGTTTCATGAAGCGGGTGGCGTCAATTTCATTTGCCGCGACTCATAAAGAGGTGCTCCGCATGTTTCAGTCACACCCACATGACAAAGTTGTTGTACTGAATGATGCAGGGAATATTCTCGGTATTATTTATTCAGACGATGTATTGAAGTTGATGCATGAGCGTGAAGCCTCGTCTTTGTATGATTTTGCTGGTATTAGTCCAGAAGAGACAGTCACGGATACCACACAGAAAAAAGTACAGCACCGCTACAAGTGGTTGATTATTAACCTTGGTACAGCTTTCTTAGCGGCGTTTGCAGTTGGTCTATTTGAAGATACGCTCAATAAATACGTCTTGCTTGCTATATACATGCCAATTGTTGCTGGTATGGGTGGAAACGCTGCGACTCAGACATTGGCTGTCATTGTTCGTGGAATTGCACTCCGACAAATACAACTCAGTACAGCTTTGAGGACTTTGAAGAACGAGCTTGGTGCAGGGCTTATTAATGGGCTTATTAATGGTGTTCTGGTTGCGCTGGTTGTGATTGCAGTGAATGGTGATTACCAGATAGCTATCATCCTTGGATTTGCGATGGTTATAAACTTACTGGTCGCAGCCTTTTTTGGTACACTCGTGCCGCTCATTATGTCGAAACTCGGCAAAGACCCTGCCGCCTCGGCAACCATATTTATAACCACAGCAACCGACGTATTAGGGTTTATCGTGTTCTTGGGCCTTGCGTCTCTGATACTTGCGTAGAAATCCAATTACGAGGAGCGTTACGACACCTATAGCGACGATCTGCAAAGTTGAAGAATTTTGATCTTGTGGAGCACCTACTTCGTTTATTGTAGATACTTCTTTCATGCCAGGAATGGTTATTTGTGAGTTGAAGCTTTGACTGTCTGTAACGGTTACGAGAGCGGTATACTCGCCTGGGGTCAACTTAGACGGAAGGGGAATCAAAATGTCTCTGCCGCTTTTCGGAAGCACAGGAAACGGATTGTCTTCGATAGTTGTGAAACTTTCTGTCACGTTTCCTTCACTGTCAGTAAGCGTGACAGCTATATTTTTTGGGTCAAACGTCCCATCACTATTGTTCACGACAGATACTTTCAACTCACCAAACTGACTTCCGAAATTTACAGATTCAACGTATTCAAGCGCGGTAACAGACGCTACTGAAGTGGGGCTACCAACATTTATAAATAAGAGGCTATCTGACACTTCTATGCCCTCAGCAAAGCGAATGACACCAAAGTACGAGCGCGCGAGGGCTGCGCGTGGCACTGCAAACTCAGCAGGGAAAGATATAGTTTTATTTGCGGGTATGGTTATGGTGGAACTTGTGTTGGCAAGTGTAAACCAGTTGGAAAGGCTGTAGGTAGGGTTTGGTTCAACTACCGGCAAGCCCTCGTCGTTAATAGCTGTGAAATCGTTTACCGTAACAGTTACATTTTTAGGTTTATTGTCAGGGTTTTCAAGAGCCATATTGAACCGCACTGTGTCACTTGGGTCTGCTTGGATTGTGTTTAATACTGGTGATACGCGTAGTTTAGAATGAGTTGAGTCGGACGATTGCGCGAGTACTGGCAGGGACATAAAACACACCCCAAATAAGCACATGGTAAGTAATCGCTTCATACTGGGTATTTTAGCATGAGATTATTTGTATAATGTGGTATAATGTAAGGTAAGAAAAAGTAATTAGGCACGCGCTTTTTGAATGAGTAAGAAAAGCGCATTTTTTATGAGTAAAACAACCCAAGATCCAAGTAAAATTCGTAATATAGCAATCATTGCTCACGTTGACCACGGCAAGACCACACTTGTTGATGGCCTCCTAAAACAGTCTCAGACATTTCGTGATAATCAGGCAGAAATGTCACAAGATCTTATTATGGACTCTGGCGACCAAGAAAAAGAACGGGGAATTACAATCACCGCGAAAGTAACAGCCGTACAACACGGTGAGTATCGTATCAACATTATTGACACACCAGGCCACGCTGACTTTTCGGGTGAGGTTGAGCGAACATTGAATATGGCTGATGGATGTATATTGATTGTTGATGCGCAAGAAGGCCCAATGCCTCAAACAAAATTTGTGCTTGCCAAGGCGCTTGCAAGCGAACTAAAACCAATCGTTATTATTAACAAGATCGACAAGCCAGCGAGTAGAATAACTGAAGTAGAAAACGAATTATCTGACCTGTTTCTCGAACTTGCTGTACACGAAGATCAACTACACTATCCTGTGTATTATGCAATTGGCCGAGCGGGTAAAGCGTGGGCAACAGTTCCAAGCAATCCAGAGTCAGATGAATCTGATCTTGAAACTATATTTGACGCTATTATTGCTCATGTACCCGCACCAGAAATTGAAGTAGACAAACCATTCCAGATGCTTGTAACCGCGCTTGCGTGGGATAACTTCAAAGGCAAATATGCCATTGGTCGCATCACCCGCGGGTCTGTAAAAGCCGGTGATCCAGTTACAGTATGTAAAAAAGATGGCAGTTTCGCAAAAGCGAAAGTTGACCTTGTATTCATGAGCCATGGAGTCAGTAAGTTTGAAGTTGCCGGTGGAGTTGCCGGAGACATTGTGCAGTTAACAGGTATTTCAGAAGTGCAAATAGGCGAGACTATCGCAGATGCGACCGACCCAGAGGCATTGCCAGTTCTAGAAGTAGAGGCACCAACGCTACAGATTTATCTTGGTCCAAATACGAGTCCGTTCAAAGGTACAGAAGGAGAGTTTTCAACTAGCCGTCAAATTAGTGATCGCTTACAAAAAGAGCTTGAAACCAATGTTGGGTTGCGAGTCGAAGAGCAAGGCATAGGATTCCTCGTTTCGGGTCGCGGCGAGCTTCACTTAAGTGTTTTGATTGAAACTATGCGTCGTGAAGGGTTCGAATTTGAGGTTGGTCGACCTCAAGTTGTAACCAAAGAAGAAGATGGCAAAACCATGGAGCCACTCGAAGAAGTAATCATTGAAGTACCGGCTGAACACGTTGGT
>JBGTLD010000049.1:0-6078 GCA_041744275.1 Saccharimonadales bacterium (SeqCode)
TTTCAGCGAGCGCTTTAACCAATGGCGCGCACAACAGAAACCGCTCTTTTTTATTATCGGCGGCGCATTTGGGTTTGATGAAACGGTGCACCATAAAGCCGATGTTGTATGGTCATTATCGCATCTTGTTTTTCCGCACGAACTTGTACGTGTACTACTTGCCGAACAATTGTATCGTGCGCTTACGATAGAACATGGTATGCCCTACCATCACGCGTAGTTTACAATCCCTAAGCTCGCGACGGTTTTAATGGATACACCGCGTCGTGAAGCCCATTCATCAAATGCTTTTTTTGCACCTGGCAGACTCTCGGATGCGTAATCGTCCACGACAATCACAGCACCATGTACAAGCTTGGGGGTTATAAGTCGTAGACTGTCATTAATTGAGCTGTAGTAATCCCCATCTAAAAACGCAAAAATAATTTCATCTGGGATATCTTCTTGATGTAAATCAGAAAACCAACCCTTATGTATAACCGGCAGTTGTAAATTAGCTTTCTTGAAATTTGCAATGAACTGTTTTTTACGTGCATGAAGTAACCCAGGCTGAAACTGTAAGCCTGCAGGGCTTTGATCGTGATATGTTTTTTCAGGGAGGCCTTCAAACGAATCGTACACATGAAATTCATGCGAATATGTATGGAGTAAACGTTGAATAAACAAAGACGTCGTACCTGTGTAGCAACCAAACTCTACGACACTCCCTGTTTTTGTACTGATTACTCCTAGCAGTTCACGTAGTATCACACGCAGCTCTTTCGCATCAACCTGATCAGAAATAATCGGGTAGGTTGCGAGTAGGTTGTCTACTTGACGCAGATTATTGTGTGTCATTGAGTGTAATTGTGAATACTGTTCCCTTGCCAAGCACTGAGTCAACGGTAATTTCGGCCTTATGGAGGTCTATAATCTTCTTTGCCCAATACATACCAAGGCCTGAGCCGCCAACCCGAACAGAAAGTGGGTTTGATACGCGCATGAACTTTAAGAACACTTTATCTACATCGTCTTTCGCAATCCCAACACCGGAATCCTTCACTTTTACGATTATTTTGCCGCGTTTTTTTACCACCGAAACATCTACGTGTTTGCCATGGTCGCTATATTTGCTGGCATTGTCGATAATGTTTTCAACAACCATTCTGAATCTTTCTGCATCAATGTTCGCGAGACATTCCTTGTTAGGAGTTGAAATATCAACCGTTTGCTTCCGTTCTTTGAACTTAATTTTAATGTCTTCTATAACTTCTTTTACTAGTTTACCAACATCAGTCGTAGATTTTACGAGTGTAAGATTTCCTGAGTCAACTTGTGCTACTTTGAGCAAGTCATTCACGATCATAAGCTGACGTTCGTTGCTGTCGTTTGCGATCTCGAGCATTTCTTTTTGCCTTGTATTGAGCCCTCCGGCGTATCCCTCGAGCAGCATACCTATATACTGCTTTACACCAGTAGCCGGGGTTCTCAATTGGTGGGACGCAAGTGATATAAAGTCATCCTTCACTTCATTGAGTGCCATGAGTTGCACTCGCTCTTTACGAAGTAGTGATGCTTTTAGGCGCAGTTTGCGTGAATTATTTCTGACTCTGTCTACGTCGTTTTGAAACTTTTTACGCTCAATCGCATAATGTATTGACCGTACAAGTGTGTCACTTTTGAGCTGTCCTTTTAATAAATAATCTTGCGCACCTTTGCGGATAGCTGCGACTGCAAGGCTATCATCCGGTGAGCCTGCAAAAAATATAACAGGCAAATTAGACGCCACACGCTTGAGCTTGCGAAACGTTTTAAGCCCCTGTGAATCAGGTAGCGTAATGTCAGATAAAATAACATCCGCCGGACCATCTTTTTTTATATATTTTATAGCTTCAGACACGCTCGTAACGTATATCAAGTCATATTTCTCAATAGTATGCGAATCAAGTTTTTTTTGAACGAGTCGTACATCTTTTTGGTTGTCACCAATGAGTAAGACGCGTATCAATTGATTACCCTCCATACGATTCTAACAAAGCTACGCCATGTTCACCTTGTGACATAGACGCAGTATTCATAAAAATATAATAACACCAAAAAATGGAAAATCATATGCACTGCAACATTAAGAGGGCGTCAGAGGCCCTAATTTATTTAGATGTTCTCAACTGAACAACATGAAGGACAGCCACAGCCGCCGTCGTTAGCAGTAAAGGCAGATGCAAAGTAAGATGAATCAAGTGTCTCGAACTCTGAACTGTATGCAGAAGTTTGTGAATCTGTGAATAACTGCCACGCATAGTGCTGCACGAGGTGCTTTGATTGTAGGCCAATACCGATACCAATCGCCAAAAAAAGAATAAATCCTGTACTGCTCTTTAGGTTGTTACTGAGTGTTTTAAGTCTTTTCATGAGTATATTGTAGCATAAATCCACGAGCATAAAGGGTATGTTTGTAAGCATTATTACAATCAATAAATAAGAATTATCATAGTATCATTACGATTCCAGTAGATAATAATAATTGTTCTTAATTACACAAACGGAGGCAATAATGACAAAAGCAAATTTTGAAAGTTACAGTGCTAAGTACCAACCGAGCAAGCACAAACTATACGCAACAAAATCAGTACCACAAATACCCGACTTACGACCTACTGCATGGTAGTCTAGTTTACTAGTTACCAAGAGGATTTGTTATAAGAGGCGGCTGAGAAGGTGGGTTTGATCCTTCACCTGACTCTGGACCTGGTTCAGGGTCAGGTTGCGTAGTTTCATCGTCTTCTTGCTCTGGTTCTTCCACTGGAGCAGGAGTTACGGGTCTCTGTGCTGGCTGTTCAACTGGTTCAGTCACAGGTGCCTCTTCTTCAGGTTCCTCTTCTCGGGCGGGTACACAAGCGTTGTCTGGTTCGGTGCCACGTAAGAAGAATTCTCTGTAGTTCCCGTTTACCGAGCATATATCGACATCCACAATACTGCCAGGTTTTGGAAATTGTTGGTCTGGTATGTCTGCAAGCATGAAGTTCATTGCTCGACGCCAAATTGGTCCGGCCGCTGCTCCGCCCCCAACGCTCATGGGTCGGTTTTGGCTGTCACCCACCCATACACCTACCGCAAGGCTAGGCGTATAACCAATTGCCCATGCATCTTTATTATCGTTCGTCGTACCTGTTTTTACGGCAACAGATTTGTTTCCAATGGTAAGGCTATTTCCAAAAAGCGGTGCCCGTGCACGAGCGTCAGACAAAATAGACGACATAATAAACGATGCTTCACGACTCTGTACACGTTCGACTTGTGTGTTACTTCTAAAGATGGTGTTGCCGAACTTGTCTTCAATTTGTGCGATGCTTGTAGAGTTTGCAAGCAACCCCTCATTCGCAAACGCAGCGTATGCGTGAGTCATGTCGGTGAGTCTGGTTTCGGCTGTACCAAGCGCGAGGCTCAAACCATATGTCTCAGGTTGGTTCACAGTACTTATACCCATCCGCTGCGCTACTTCAGTTGTTTCACGTACACCTATTTTCTGTAACACTTCGACTGCTGGTATGTTAAGAGAAGTCGCGAGTGCACTTCGAACGGTAGTGTCACCACGGAAACGCCTGTCGAAGTTTAGCGGTGTGTAGTCACCATACGTCGTTGGTTTGTCGTCAATAAGTGTCGCGGCCGTAATAAGTTGCTTGTCGATTGCTTCAGCGTAGTAGATAGGTTTGAACGTTGATCCAGGCTGCCGAGGTGATGTTGCCATGTTGATTTGACCAAACTCTTCGTTGTCCCAGTCTGCACTGCCAACCAGCGCTCGAATCTCACCTGTTTTAGGATCAACCGCCACTAAGGCGCCGTTTGTGGCGCCTTGGCTTGTGAGCCTCGTAATTTGCTCTGCAACCGCAGTCTCTGCTTCACGTTGCCATGATGAGTCTAGCGTTGTTTGGATTGTGAAACCTGATCGCGCAAACCGTTCCTCGCCGTACTCTTCTCGTAATTCGTTGACCACCATTTGCGTAAAGTGGTGCGCATACTCTTGTTCCCCAAGCGGTGACGCATTATAAACGAGTTCTTCGGCTGTGGCTGTCTCAGCCTCTTCTTCAGAGATAAATTCGTTTGAAACCATTCGCTCAAGCACTCTTGCCTGCTGCTCTTTTGCGAGCTCCGGATCACCTGATATAGGTGAGAATAAACTTGGTGCTGGTAAAAGACCAATAAGCATAGAGCTTTCAGCAAGCGTCAGGTCTGCTGCAGACTTGTCAAAGAATGTTTCAGCAGCCTGATTTATACCAAAGGCACCTTCACCGTAGTACACAGAATTTAAGTACATCTCGAGAATGGTATCTTTTTCGTAATGGCGTTCTACGGCAACGGCTATCGCTAGTTCTTGGTATTTTCTGAGAAAGTTTTTGTCTTCTGTGAGTAGGTTGTTTTTAACCAATTGCTGGGTAATTGTGGAGCCGCCGTAGCGAGTTAAATCGGCATTGGATACATTTGCAACGAGCGCGCCAGCAATAGAACGTGGTGAGAACCCACGGTGATTATAGAAGTCTTTATCTTCGCTTGCGATGAGTGCTTGTTCTAATGGATCTGCAATCTGGTCTAGTGTTGCGTTTTGCAAATCACCGTTTTTGCCAAACCGATAGATTGTCTCGCCGTTCCTATCATTAATGACTATGCCCGTTCGACTTCGGTTCATAAGTCTCTCTGCGTCTGCAATGTCACGTACAAAATAAAGATAGGTAAATATCGGAATTATGAGGAGCACTAGCGAAGTTGGTACAGCTATAACAGTTATTTTTTTCCTGAGGCTGTAATGTTTGAACGCATACCAGCGATCAGTAAAAAAACTGACAATTTTAGGTGTACTGTTTGTAGGACCACGGCGTGGACGAAAATCAGGCTTTTTCATGACCCGCTGTTTCATTGAAGGCTTGTTCTTGGGCATATGTATCTCTTCATTATACCACTTACGTCAACTTAAGGGCTCTTAGTACACCTGTTAACGGTTAAAATTGCAGGCTATTTCTCTCTATCAGCGAGCCATCGCTTCGCAGCGCAGTAAGAACGTAATCTTGACACTCGTTACTCACGCATGACAGTGCTTGGTACCCGTATTGAGTTGTTGTGGCCACTTCTACTAATATTGCATCTACTCCGTTTGGATCCACGAATGCTTCAAAATCAATGCCACGTAAATTCTGCAGCTGCCAGCTCGGGTCATTTAAGAGAGTAAGCGTTGGGTAATAGCCTTCTTGTGCATAGAAAGCCTCGAGTTGCGAATGAAGTGATTTTATGTCGGTTTCACGCTCGGTATCTGCAGCCCGTAATCCTATGCTACCAAAACTTTGTGAGCTAACACCTGACTCATCCGTAGGTATTTCAAATATTGATTCTATAGGTACTGCGTTCGTTGGGGGCTCTGTTCTAATATCACTTGATGCTGGTTTGAATTCAAGTGAAGCGGTAACGGAAAACGGAGTGTCGCCGCCGAGGTTGTTTGCCTTCACGCTCAACTGGCTTGTGCGGGTTGCTCGGTTGAGCTTGAGCTCTGTCTTGGCTTCGTAGCCCCCGTCTTCATCGCGAAGATAACTAAACAACGGTGCTTCGTCTCCCCCCTGAAAATTCTGACCAAATTCGTAGTAATTTGCTTCGTCGTTATTGGTGCTTACACGAATCTTATGAATCAGCTTTGTTCGTTTATCTATCCATAAGTTGATTGTCTCTTTGTCTTCTTCAGTGTTGAGCGTATCCGATGATTGATCGCACTGCTCAATCGCAGTCTCTTTTGTACTTTCTCGTTCTTCGTCAGATTGGCCGGACAGTTTTTTGTATACAACGGTGTCGATGAGTTTTGCAGAGGCAGCCTTGCAGTACGCAATCGTGTTGGCCTCGTTGACTGAAACTTCGTATCGATTTGCTGACACATTGTTTTCTAATGACTCAGTGCCAATAAACGATTCAAGTACCAATACCGATTTTTCTGGGTCTGACGTGAATACGTATTCATTCGTAACTTCAGAAAGAGTAGTTACAAATTCAAGCGCATCTTCAGATGTCACTTGTTCATTCGTTTCGTCGGCACTAGGAATATCAAGAAGTGGCACGTTTGAC
>JBGTLD010000050.1:0-14583 GCA_041744275.1 Saccharimonadales bacterium (SeqCode)
ACAACCGCGCTTTTGTGTACCTTTTTGCTCACCACGACCGCTGCGCGGTACGTCGTGCGTTTAGGGTTGGTGGTGTACTTAATAGAACAGAGTGGTCCGCGGATAGTTTGCCCGTGTTGATATGCAAACCGCAGGCTCCCATGACCGTGAAAACGATGCTCTTTAGATATCACTAAACAACCTTCCCCTTATGTAAGAAGTGACAATACAACGGTGCTTGTATCTATGCGCTAATTTTTGCACGACCCTTGAGTCGGCGACGCTTAAGTATATTTTTTCCAGCTTTGCTGGCCATGCGCTTCATAAACCCATGCACACGTGCACGTTTACGAGTTTTTGGTTGGTGCGTTCGCTTTGGCATATTATCTCCCTTGACACTATTGTACGTCACTCTTATATAAGACCGCAAAGTAAGTTGCAGCCCCTACGTGATGCACAGGTGATTAATTACTATAAAATAGTGTTGAATTTACGTGAAATTAACAATAATTACCCACTAATACTAGCAAGTTTTCCACTATTATTCAAATAGTTTCCACAGTTTAACAGATGAGCCTTGTGAGTGTGTACAAGTCTGTATCTGTTTGGGATATTTTTCATAGACAGTCTACAATTACGTGACATAAACATGTGGAAAACTAATAATTATTTGCTATAGTTACTACCAACACGTGAGTAGTAACAAAAGAGAGAGGGTGCACGAGTATGCAAGACAGTGTGTGGCAAGCGGTGTTAGGAGAAATAGAGCTCACCGTTTCACGCGCCAGTTTTGTGACTTGGTTCAAGGGTACTCGCCTGCTTCGATTCGATAATGACATCTTGGTTGTGGGTGTACCGAATGTCTTTATTAAGCAGCAACTCGAGAGTAAACATAATCAACTTATCGTCGACACATTAGGCAAAAACGGCATCACGCCCTTAAAGATTGAATATAAGATCCACTCCGTTTCAACACCGAAGCGAAACGAAGATCCGGTTATACTCCAGCAGAGTAATCCTGCAGGGTCTATGCCTAAATCTTCTAAGGTAACTTCCACTCTGACTCACACCTATCGACAAGGAATAAATGGTCGTTATACATTTGAAAACTTTATTGTAGGCTCTGGTAACGAACTCGCGTACGCTGCATGTCAAGGAATCGCCCAAAGCCCTGGCACAAAATACAACCCCTTGTTTCTGTATGGTGGTGTTGGTATTGGCAAAACTCACCTTATACAGGCAGTAGGTAATGCAGTACTTTCGAACAACCCAAATGCGCATATTGTGTACGTGTCGAGTGAGCAGTTTGTGCAAGAGTTCCTCGATGCAATACGGTTTAAAAAGAATACTGACTTTGCTGGTTATTACCGAAGTGCAGATGTACTTATCGTTGATGATATTCAGTTTATCGCTGGTAAAGAAAAAACCCAAGACGAATTTTTCCATACCTTTAATGCCCTACACCAATCCAATAAGCAGATTATTATCACCAGCGATAAACCACCGAGTGAAATTCCGACACTTGAAGACCGCCTGCGCTCGCGGTTTGCATGGGGTATGTCGATTGATATGCAAAACCCTGATTTTGAAACCCGCTGTGCAATTGTGCAAACCAAAGCTGGGGCAAGTGATATTACCCTCCCTCCGCCGGTTGTTGAATACTTGGCAAACTTAGTACAAACAAACATTCGTGAATTAGAAGGCGCGCTCAACCAACTCCTTGCCTTTTGCGAGATGCGTGGGTTTGAACCAGATCTTGGTATCGCCTCCACGCTTTTAGGTGCCACAAAATCCCGGCCCAAGCATATTAGCGCCAAACAAATTATTGAACGCACGGCGAAGCACTTTTCTATCCCTATGGAAGATATTTTAGGACCAAAGCGCGATAAAGATATCGTGGTACCTCGTCAGATTGCGATGTATATACTGCGTAGCGAGCTCCACTTGAGCTTCCCAAAGATCGCCCGCGAGCTCGGCCGCAAAGACCACACAACGGCGATACATTCTGTTGAAAAAATCGAGAAAGAATCTAATCTTGATGCCAATATTAAAACTGCAATTATTGAAATAAAGGAACGACTGTATGCGTAATGTCCGTGTTTTATTTCATAGTAGCTGTGCGCAAGTTGTGGGCGGTATGTGTACAAGCTGTGCGCTCAGCAGCATGGTTATGAACATGCCAGTAAAACCCATAAAGCCTGTGTGGGTAAATCACATTTTTGTGCGCAGTCTGTACAAGTTCCGTACTCAGTCTATACACTACGGTGTGCATACTTTTACATCTGTTAGAGACCACTTGTACACACTTTGCACAGGGCTTACTAAAACTACTACATATATATAAGGAGAATAGACATGAAACTTCAAGTAACCCAAGAGAACCTAAGCCGAGCGCTCGGCAGCGTATCACGTGTCGCCAGTACACGTGGTACTCTACCAATACTTTCAAACGTATTACTAAAAATTACAGACAATCGTCTAAGTATTGCTGCAACGAATTTGGATATTGCTATCACGCATTTTATTGGTGCAAAAGTAAGCACTGAAGGATCAATCACTGTACCAGCCAGACTCATGCAAGATTTTGTGTCGAGCCTCCCGAGTGGTGTGATTGATTTAGAACTTGAAGATCACAAGCTCCATATTAAAACCGACAAGTATAATTCTGTTATAAATGGTATTAGTGCCGAAGACTACCCTGTTATGCCAGAGATTACTGATGGAAACCAATGGACGGTACCCGCAAAAATAATGAAGCAAGCGCTGCAGCAAGTGATAATTGCCGCGAGTAATGATGAAGCACGACCAGTGCTTACTGGTGTGTATGTACACAGCTTTGAAGGTGAATTGTTTATGGTAGCAACAGATAGTTATCGATTGTCGGAAAAGAAGCTTATGAAGACGAATCTTGACCTCAATCTTTTGATCCCGGCCTCTGCATTACAGGATTTACTACGAATCATAAGTGACGACGACGGAGACGTTACCGTTACGTATGATGATCAACAAGTACTGTTTCGGGTTGGCGATATAGAGCTCGTCACTCGCCTTATAGAGGGTACCTACCCTGATTATCGTAAGCTTATCCCATCAAACTTTGAGGTCAGTGCCACACTAAAGCGATCGGAGTTTGTAAATGTTACAAAAGTTTCAAGTTTGTTTGCTCGTGAGAACGCAGGGAGTGTCACCTTGCATCTCGATGACACTGAGTCGCAGTTGAGTATTCGTTCAATTGCCTCTCAAATTGGTGAAAACACAGCCAGTGCGAGTGCAGAGGTTTCAGGGAGTGGCACGATCACCCTAAACTCTCGCTACATTCTCGATGCACTCGGGGTTTTAAACGGCGACAGCGTGAGCTTTTCATTTAATGGAAAGCTTGAGCCATCACTCATGAGAGATTCAGACGATTACCTGCATGTCATAATGCCTCTGAAATCGTAAGATTTCAGTAGTCGTATAGCTCTATAGGTAAATAGTCGGATAGTTGTGTAGTTTCATAGTGTAATAGTTACAGAGTTACCTTTGTCGTGAGATAATAATATGTATGACGATACATAAATTCGAAGACATTATATCGTGGCAAAAGGCACGGATTTTAAACAAAGAACTACTCAATCTGTTCAGGGATAGTCGAGACTACACATTTAAGGACCAATTACTACGAGCTAGCCTTTCTATTACTAATAATATAGCCGAGGGGTTTGAGCGAGGTACAAATAAAGAGCTTAAATACTTTTTGACGATAGCTCGGGGTTCTAATGCCGAAGTTAGATCGATGTTGTATATCGCACTTGATAGTGACTATATAACGCAAATAGAACACAGTGAATTATTGTTACAGACCGAGGAGGTTGGCAGATTATTAACTGGATTTATCAAGAAACTAACCAATGTACAAAAGTGATTAAATACAATCTGACTATAAGACTATCAGGACTATGTAACTCATGTATTTAACTGATATTCGACTGCAAAACTATCGTTCGTATACAGATGCGTCTTTTGAACTTGCAGGCGGCGTAAATATTATAGTCGGGCCAAATGCGAGTGGTAAAACAAACTTACTCGAAGCAATTATTATGATTGCACTCGGTAAATCATATCGAGCGAAAGACGTTGAGCTTGTTGCTCACGCAGCTCCATGGTCACGGATAGATGCACACAGTGTTGAGGGTTTAAGGACAGTTAAGTTAATCACTGACCAAGGATTGTTTCGTAAAGAATTTGAAATTGATGATCTCAAATTAAAAAGACTATTACTGAATAGAACCGTGCCGACCGTATTGTTTGAGCCTGACCACCTACGGCTCTTACACGGCTCGCCGGAACGAAGACGTGAGTATATGGATAATCTGCTCGAACAACTTTCTCCGGGCTTTACAGCGCTTCGTAGGAACTACAAACGAGCGCTCGCACAGCGCAATGCCCTTCTAAAGAATAATGTACGTATGAATGATCAGTTATTTGTTTGGGATTTACGATTAAGCGATCTTGGTGGTCAGATTGCGCTTCATAGAAACGAGCTTATTACCCAGATATCTGAGCGTATTGAAACTATTTATCAGTCTTTAGCCAAATCTTCTGACGACGTACAAGTATCCTACGAAAGTTCGTGTGATGTTACGCAGTATGGCTCTTCTATGTTGAAGATACTCCAAGCTAATCATATAAAAGATATTGAACGAGGCTTTACGAGCGCAGGACCGCACCGTGACGACATGGTATTAACCCTCAAAGGTTACCCAGCTCAAGAAGCAGCTTCAAGAGGAGAAATACGCACCCTACTACTTAGTTTAAAAATCATAGAACTCGAGCTGATTGAAGTCAGCCGAAATCAAAAGCCACTTTTGCTGCTTGATGACGTTTTTAGCGAATTAGATGGAGCGCGACGAAAAGCATTAACTGATGTGATTAAGGGATATCAAACATTCATAACGACCACAGACGCTGACGTTGTGGTTCAGCACTTCACCGAAAACTGCCACATCATTCCGTTAGGGTAAATAAACTTATTGCCTGAAGCCTGTCTCTTCATATAATTTACTATTTACCTGATTTATAATGTCCCGAGGTATATCAGGATAGTCTAACTTAGACAATATAAGTGCCGGTTGGGTGACTACACGCCATTGATTATTTGTTTCGATTAAAACAACCCTTACATAATCGTCTAGTGGTTGTCGAGTAAAAATAACCCCCGCATAAGTGCCGTTGCCAAATACAGAGGTTTCGATAATCTGATAATCTGACCGATTGATAGGTGGTGAGAGCGTCTCAAAAAATACCTGCTCTATATTAAACCTTTCTGACACAAGACGCGCGTCTAAATATGATTCTGTTGTCTGTACGTTTATATCTAAATCACCCCCATCTTTAACAATAAAGCTTTTATACACACTCTTGTAACGTTCGTCTTTATCTCGAAACGCAACATAAGTACCTCTTGGTAATTTTATTTCCATTGAATCCACAAATGATACGACAGGAGAGCCGGTATAATTTGTTGCGTTTCCATGTTCGTCAAAATCTGTGCCACGAAATATTTGAACTGGTGAAGGTAAAGCTTCGTTGATATTTACTTGAATCGTCCGTGGACGATTATTATAAATTCCAATAATGCTAAAAAAAACACCAGCGATTAAGCCAACAGTAAAGATGAATATCTTTTTTTTATTCACTTCTTATATCCATTGTTGGTAACAAACTTGTAAGGTTAGTAAATTTTATATAATAATCACTGGGTTCATAACCAAGGTTTTTGATTTTTTTAATTGCTTGCGACCGGTTGTTTGCAGTGTTTGCTGATATCTCTATGACTACATTTTCATCTTCTTCGATACTGTAGTCAATGGTGTATAAAACACTTTTATGGGGCAGCACTGTGATAATAGGGTTTTCGAGGCGTATTTCTTGTCCTTTTAGTGCTGCCTGTTCTCCGGCGATTGCTTCTAAGTCTGTGTATCGCTGTGATTCGCGCTCAGCGATATTACGGGCATCTGCAGTTAGTGGGGTTAATCCAACCTGTAGATTGATATTTTCTTCATTAACGGTAATTGTATCTGTATAGGATTCAAACCCTTCTCTATCTATGACAATATTGTAAGTACCAGGATCTAGATGTACCGTTCCATTGAAGCGGTTGATGCGCTTATCGTTGAGCGTAAGGTTAACCCTCGCTGGAGCAGATTGAATTGTTAATATAGTTTTATCATTCCTAGAAAAGAAAACAAAAATCCCATATAGGATCGCCACTATAAGCACTAATATAATTGAAAAAGTAATTAATTTGTTCTTGGTCGTATTTTTAATCACTGTATTATCCTATACCAGATTATATCTGAACTTAATGGATTTTCTCTACCTGCCATTGGAGCTCTCCATCCTTGCGAACCGCGACTAAACGAAGAGGAAGCAATATTAGAACCAAAACCGGGAATGTCTCCTACAAATATGAAAGTATGTGTCTTGCCGGTGTTGATTGCAACATCACCCGGCTGTAATTCTGAGGTACTCGTTACACTACCAATTCTTCTCCAATTTGCTTCTATCCATGGGGATTGACCAAACGCTACGTTTGAAGCCCCACTGCTGACATCACCAGCATAGTTATAACTAGGTTCAAAACCACTGTCTATAAGTAATCTTGTCACGAAACCACCGCAGTCTACTCCAGGGTTAATTCCACCACCTACGTATTGTCCTCTTGCTTGAGCTGCTTCAATTGCAGTATGATATTCAGGTTTTTTTGTTGTATAGGGTGGTGCATGATATTCAGGCCAGGCATAACTTAAAGTTGTACCAATAAGTCCTTGGTTTGGAGCACAGTTATCTGATCCACCACCCGACCCAATAATTGTAGACTCTCTTATTCCATTAGCAATACCCTCTGCATATGCTTGCTTTCTTGCGTCTGATATTGCTGCCCCATCATCGCGTTCAATTTCATTATAGACCCAAGGGATGTTAGTTGACCACAATTGAACAAGACTTATGTCACCTATCGCGAAGAGCCCACCACCAGCAGCCCTGCCAGCTCCAAATGCACTAGATTGAGTTGTCTGGTTGGGATCAGTGTTCACCGGATGTCCTTCTGAAAGAGACCTTTGCTGAGCCATAGTATTGGCGATTTGTTCACTACTTCGTGCCACTGATTCATTCGTGAATGCTACTCTATCTCCAGATCCATCAACATTCTCTCTGTACTTACCTACTCTCTGTGGCCACACTTCGTTTATCGACCCTTCTGTCGTGTGTATACTAACAACAACATCGGCTCCAGCAGCTTCTGCGGCGTTAACTCTCTCACGTTTACTTATTGCTTGAGTCGGACTCGTTCGTAAAATAACTACTTTATAGCCCGAAGGTTCAAGAATATTTTTCACTCTATTTGATACGTCTTGGGCGTCCTCTCTCTCGGGGCTGTTTGTAGTTTCTCTATCCTGAAGGCCGGTTACTGGGTCGGTGTATTTAGGTACCTCTCCACCATGGCCAGGGTCAAGGGCAACAGTAACAGTGTCGCTTCCTCCCCCTGTTGTACTGCCTTCATACTGTTGATAAATACTAATTCCGAAAGCAATCCTGTCATCTAATTCTTGGACATTTTCTAAAGGTGCCACACTTCTGTTGTTTCCAATGATGGCAACCTCAAAGAAACGACCCCAGAACCATGCAGATAAGGCAACCTCCTTAAGAGGGTCGGGGTCGTTTTGTTGTTTGATGCCATCAAAATCGGTAAAGGAATTTCCTGGATATGTACGGGCTTTTGCCTCTAGTACCATGTATTCAAGCTGTGTTTCGAAAAGCTCTGGATTCTTGTTCTCACCATTCGCCCATGACACAAGCTGGTCCCATCGTTCTCCAGGTCTAGTGTCCCATTGCGCGATACCTCTATATGAACCACGATTACTGGCAGCAGGATCTATACTTGGTCCTGACTCTTTCATGAGGTTTCCAACAACTCCAGCTGCTTGAGCTTCACTAAACCCTTCGTTTACCAGGTGTCTGAAAGTGCGTTCTGGTCTATCCCCTTCAGTAGGTATACTTGAAGGCCCAAGACTCCTGTTAGGAGAACATGAGTCATTAGTTCCTAAATCATAGAAATGAACACCTGAACTGAAAAGATTTCGCTGCGTTTGCTGTTGGGCAAACAGTACATTATCTGAAGATACAAAAAATACACCCACAACGATAACTACAAACAGTCTGCTTACTAAATGGTTTAGCCTGGAAGCTCTATTTGAATTTAATAACGTTACAGTCTTAAACAAATTCATGATAATTATAGATACTCCGGAAGCCTAAATTCATCCTTGATGTCTACGTGAAAGTGATCTCTATGACCATTAATACATTTAATATTTATGGTTTCGCCTTTACTCTGGGCATAAGCCCTAATTTCATTCTGGGTGCGACCATTAGTGTTTCCGTCGAAGTTTGCGTCTGGTGGGCACCACCAAATATTTTTGAGCATACCTGTGTCTACCCAAATTTTCCCAAGTATTATTGTTGCCTCTTCACTATAACCAGGTCCTTGCTTCCCGGCTACTAGGGGTGCTGCAGAGTTCTGGTCATTTGCTACACCCCAGCGATGGCTTTGACTAGGGCTATTTAGTGGTGTATTCAAATTTCCAATGCGCAGTGTTGACTGATCGCCCATAGCTTGCTTATAGGCCATAGCTACGCTGTGAAGTACGCAAACCATTTGCTGACTACCCGAACGTCTGTTTTGTGCAGCGTATATAATATATTCACCATTAGTGGCTTCAGGCATAATGTAGTACCCAGCAGGTGCTGCAGGGTCAATCTGCATATTAGTGGGGCATGTGACATTTTCTAGGCCGCTCAGCGTGGTGTTGTTATTGTTGGAAACCCCACCATCAATACTTGCCCCAATATCGGTACACGCATTAACATCTCCTTCGTAACAGTCGATAGCTTTTAGTGTGTGGGAATCATTTACAAAAACCATAACATCTACCCAGTCTTGATCTGATAGGTCATCACAGCGAGCCTCAAGGTAAGATTTTTCTGTTGGGATTACTTCTGTTTCAGGAACTGAGTCCCAGCCAAACGAACCTTTAGATATTTCTGCACCGAAGCACTCAAAAGCTCTTTCCCTTAAATCGTCACCTTTGCTTGTAGTAAATACGCTTGCTGCACGTTCAGCGTTTTCGAATGGGTCAGCGTAACGGTCGCTTTCTAAAATATCGAGAGGTATACCGTATATTGGCATATTAAATTCATACGGTTCATCTGACTGAGCCCCAACATTAGCTTGAAAAGCAGAGGAAATACTCCCTATTGTCTTGACTGGATTTATGAGTGATGCAAAAGATCGGTTTATAATGTTTTGTAAGCTACCTGAAGTAGACCTGGCAAACTTTGAAGTCAACGAACGGTGATTCTTCGGGTCCAAAGTGCGTGCGAAAAAACCCTGTTCGCTTTGCAATTGGTTTCTGTATTCTACAGCTGATTCTCTTATTGCTACTATTTGAGCGTCATTTAGTGCAACACCCCCATTACTACGAGCAGTAGCTCCATACGTAGCGGCTGCCCCATATGCGAGTAAATTTCCACCTTCTGGGCCTGCAAATGACGCAACACTTTCCGCGGTCAGGCTATCAATAGCAACACCTTGAAGATATGAAACAACCGCCGCAGTCGCAAGACCTCCTACACCGACTTGCGCTGCTTTTACTCCCCACCCTCCTGGACCTATAACTACCAAAACTCCAGAAGCTAGTGCCTGAGCTAGCAAGCCAGGCCAACTACACAGGAGGCCTGTGCCATCGTTATCTGCAATAGTGTCAATAATAGCATTTCCCGTTGTCGCAGATGTAAACGCTTGTTTATACTCAGTGCTAATATCCTGTCCCGAACCTGACCCTCCCGAAACAAGTGAATCAAGAGCTTTTCCTTCCCAGATAGAGCGTCCTTCGTCGTCAGTAAAGCTTTCTACAACATCGCCAACCCTATCTAGATCGGTCTCCCCCGCCTGTATCTCCCCCGCTACCGATAACATATCGGCTGTGTGCGCTATGGAAGGTAGTACTACCTGACCAAAGTTTACTATAGGCACTAAATCTGCAACTTGTCTAACTGCACAAAGCGCTCCTGTAACAAGCAAAGCATTACCAATAGCTAGACTGTGAGGAGCTATCCTGCTTGCAACCGTATTCTTGGCATTAACGTATTTTTCATTTAGTTGAAATCGCTTTGTATCACGCCTTTCGGCTTCTCGAGCTAGTCTTACAGCTCTTGTTTCAAGTCGATTTTGTACCGCAGCTGTAGCTCTCGCTCCTGGATTGAAAAGCGAGGGAGCATTTAAGAATTTTGTAAATATGCGCATATTGAGAGCAGTAGCAATCCTGCCATCTTCTAGGCTGGCTAACGACGTGGCTGCAATCGACCGTATTTGAGCTGTTTTTAATCCTCTTACATCAACACTAAAACTACCTCCGCTAGCGTCACCTATCGGACGCACCCTTAATTCATCAACACCGTAGAATCGTGCAATTGAACGTCTTGATTCAGCCAATGATTGGTTAAGATCTGGGTTCGTAGAACGGAACTGTGCATTTTGCCCGGCTCTAATCACCAGGCTTCTTACTTGCCCAGTACCACCGGCGTTTCTTTCAAAGTTGATTCCCCTGGCTCTAAGTTGTTGATCGACGTTCGCGAATCTTCGGCTGCCAAGTATTGTTACACGAGTTTCTCCGATGTCGCCAGTATTTATGGCACGCTGAGCTCCACTGACAAGAAACCGACGTGTTGTAACACGAGAAGTTGTTTCGTTCACATCTCCAAGCCTTCCAATTGACTGGGCTAAGGCTATAAGTTGCGCTGGGCCGCTTATGACACCCAGTAATCCAAAACCACCACCAACGAGGATTCCTGCAGCCGTTGTTAATAGGGCATTTTTTTTAGTAAACACTCTCCCTCTCAGGCTCGTTTTAGCATCTTTGCCCCCTGTCAATGACGGAGCAAAATTGGCACTTTCTTCATCATCATTAGCACTCCCTCGCAGTCTGCTTTCTTCACCCGCAGTCTGCTCTTTAGAAGCTAGCTCATTACCACCGTAAGAAGGGTTAGATTCAGAGCCAACATTGTTATTAAACGAGCCATTTTGAGATAGAACACTATCTATATCATTAAGACCGTCACTTGCACTCGCAAGTGAATCTCGAGCATCGTCAATTTTACCGGTGGGCAAATCAAAATTTTGATGACCAGATACGTCATAGGGGTCATTGTTTCGGTTAGAGTCAGAAGACCTATTTTTTTGTATACGCTGTTGCATCAGTTAAAAATTCAAACTTTCCATAGAACGAAAAAACAACCTCGTCCGTTAACAGTATTATAACCCAGGATACAAGCGATTTTCTAAATCTATTGTTCCTTGGGGCTGGTCAAATTCACCAGCCTGATTAAGTGCCTGTATTTGCTGAGGGTCGGTTGTTATTAAACCGGTTTCAGTCGGACTTGCCGCAATTTGAATATGTACATGGTTTTGTCCTGCAAAAAAGAGACCTTGCCCTACTGGGAACTGACTAAGTCGCTTCTTTTCTTCGCTCGTGAGTTTAAATACATCAGACAGTACATCAACTGCTGAGGGTGATTGCTTCAATAATATTTGCATAGACGCATTGGCAACAATTGCTCTACCCATACGAGAACCCATAAAGTCCTCAACGTCCTGGGTGATAGTGGTAATGCCAAGATTGTATTTACGAGCTCTTTTCGCAAGGCTAAACAAAAAGTTGGCTGAATCTTCGTATTTCATGAGCTGCCAAGCCTCATCCACGACAAGTATTCTTCGTTTTTGGTCTGCTTTGGTACGGTTCCATATAAAATTAAGTACAATATACATTGCGACTGGTCGGAGTTCGTCTTCAAGGTCCCGAATGTTGAACACAACCAAAGCATTATTGATATCAATATTGCTTTGTTGTGAGAATATACCTGCAAATGTACCAGATGTGTATTTACGGAGCCTTTGCGCAAGTTGTGGGCCAGTACCACCCATGTGCAAAAGCGTGTCATAGAGGTCATTTATGGTTGGCGGTTGCGAATTGTGCGTTAGTGGGTCATTTGTGATGCCGGCTTTTGCGTATGTCTCAATAAGCGCGGCATCGAGATCGGCTTCTTCAGATGGTGCGAGTGCGGGCATCATGACACCTGCGCCACCTTGCATTTGTGCTTGTGCGCCACCCATCATAAGCCTAAGAAGTCCATGAAGTGTGATCAGGTTACTGCGGAGCGCGTTGTCTGCTTCATCTGTGTCGATAACTTTTGGCAAATCAAAAGGGTTGATACGGGTGTTTGAGTTAAGGCTTAAGCGTACATAAGCCCCACCGACGGCTTCTGCCATGCGCTGGTATTCGTTTTCTGGGTCAATAATAAATACTTCTGTGCCAAGCATCATGCTACGCAGTGCTTCGAGCTTAACAGTAAAAGACTTACCTGCACCAGACTTCGCAAACACCACACTGTTGCCATTTTCTAAGCTGAACCTATCGAATATAACAAGTCCAGAGTTGTGCATGTTTATACCGTACAAAATACCGGTGTCTTGTGTGAGGTCTGCTGATGTAAATGGAAACGTCGTACTTAGGGCACCAGTACTGAAGTTTCGTCTAATTTGTAACTGATCTACGAAATGAGGAATTGTGCTATTTAGTCCTTGTTCTTGTTGTGATGTAGCCGGCTTGGAGTATACAAGTTGCTGGCCAAGCATTGATTCAACTTTGTGCGTCATAAATTCAAGCTCATCTTGGCTGCCTGCATACAGTGTGAAATAGAAGCCAAATCTAAAAAAGCGCTCCTCGCCGACTTGAAGTTTGGTGCGGATCTCTTCCGCATCTTGGATAGCAGCTTGTTTACCTGGGTCACGAACGCGGCCTTTCTCGGCGTCAATCTGCAGGCCTGCTTCCATCTGACTGACTTTTTTGCGTAAGTTCTCGAGCACTACCTGGCTTTCTACCGGGTAAATAAACAAAGACATATCCATGACTTCATCAAGGTTTATCATGCTCGACAGCCAGCCTGTATATATTTGTCTCGGGTAGCCGTATACATAGTACGTACGAGCTATACGTGTACCAAGCTGAAAATGTGCAGCTGAGTATTCTATGGAGCTTGGTGCTATGAAGTCTCGAAGTGCCGTGACACCTTTTTGGAACGCTGCCTGCACCTCTTGTTCTTCATGTTGCCTTTGTGCTTGAGCGAGAGCGACTGGATCTTGTTGAGTATTTTTCTTGCGTCCCACTATTGCATCTCCCTGTTTAGGTTTGGTTGTGGTGCAACACCTTGACCTTTCATAACGAGTGGCGCAGACATATCATTAAAATTTTTGAGCTTTTGCCGTGTAGCTGTATCTGGGTTGTATGAATCATAGTACAACTCTATAAGTTCTTGTGTGTCGAGAGGAAGACCTGGTACGCCACATTGCTGTAGTCCGCCCAGAACGGCTTGAACTCTGTTTCTCAGCTCGTCCTTTGCTTTCGCAAGATCTTGCTCATTTATAACCACTTTTGTTTCTTTAGAGTTAAACAACGACGTTAAACCCGTGAAAAAGCTCTTGCTTTGCGTCAAAGCCTTCTGTATGTCTGCTACTGGAAAGAATGGAATAACTACATAAAACTTTTTGTCCATGATGTTTGTTTGTGCTGCAAGATTGTCCACAAAGCCAAGATAATCTTCCATCAGCAATGCAAGAAGCATATTGTCGTGCTCTGATTTTATTTTATCAAGTTTTTCTAAATAGGGTCGTATATCAACTTTTTGTGAGCGGACAAATATTTGAACTGGAAAATAGAGAGAGTTGAGGAAACCCTGGTATCCATATTCTACACCCTCTCTTTCTTGAGGGCTCATGAGGTCAAAATTTATTGACTTCACCATGACTACAGATCTGAAAGAACCATCATTCATGATAACGATACCATCACGTATCTCAGCAATTTGGAGCGTATTCTGCGTGCTGTTAGGGTTTGATTTTACAACAATTGGTTTGGCTTGAGCTGGCATAGATTGAGATCCAGTACCCTGGGGCATGGATTGTTGAGGTTGTGGTATATATGGACCACCAGCAACAGCAGGTTGCGGTCCATACTGCCCGTAATCTGTTATAGGTTGCTGCATTGGTTGCGGCTGACCTTGTGGTTGATTGTATGTGTTTGGATCCATGAATTTTCTACTAAGCCCCACCCTGAGATTAATACGTCAACGATACACCTAGTGCAAAGATATCACCACTTCACCATCTGGAGGCTGTTGCTTCTGTTTCTTTTCAGCTTGGCGTGCGATTGTCGCAACATCTAGGTCGTCATTGGTAGCAAGTTCAAGTATAGCAGGGTCAGAACTCGCTGTCATCGACTTCACTGAATCGTTATTAGTCGGGGGCGGCGAAGGCTTCTGTGTCTGTACTTGCGGTGCGTTTGGGTCAATTGGCTGAACGGTGCGCATATGCCCGTAGCTTGCAGCAGGTTTTGTTGATTGAGAGCGTAACTGTTCGATTAGTAACTGTTCATCTGGTGTACTTGATTGAGTGGTCTGTACGGTTTGTACTTGAGGTAGAGTTTGTGTAGGTATGACTGGCTGTGT
>JBGTLD010000051.1:0-2042 GCA_041744275.1 Saccharimonadales bacterium (SeqCode)
CATGAAACGTGCTCATAAAATTATCTTACTTTTAGTACTCCTATTTGGTCTTGTGATCACAGCTGTCTTTTTACTCCGTAGTTCTGATAGAACCATTACGACCAGTGAAGAAATCCTAGGGACTATCCCTGCAAACAATACTACCCAAGAAGTTGGTTTTGATAAAAATGAGTTCAGCACGACTGATCCTGCTAGCCTGTGGGTTGTTACGAACAAAAATCGTGCACTGCCTGATGATTATGCACCAGAACTTGGCGTCCCAAATGTGCGTTTACGATTAGAGCGCACCGCTGAGCAAATGCAACTTGCTACAATCGCCACTCCCCCGCTCGAAGCTATGTTTGCAGCTGCAGAGGCAGACGGGGTGAACTTGGTATTTGGCAGTGGCTACCGTTCATTCGCGTTACAAAAGCAGTTTTACGACGGGTATGTGGCGCAGTTTGGGCAAGAACAAGCCGACACCTT
Source organism: Saccharimonadales bacterium (SeqCode) (assembly GCA_041744275.1). Lineage (GTDB taxonomy): Bacteria > Patescibacteriota > Saccharimonadia > Saccharimonadales > JBGTLD01 > JBGTLD01. The sequence goes on from JBGTLD010000051.1 coordinate 466, forward strand.
TAGCGCACGACCCGGTACCAGCGAGCACCAAACCGGTCTCGCGTTTGATGTGACAGCTGCGGACGGCTCATGCCACCTGCAAATCTGCTTCAAAGACACCCCAGAGGGTGTATGGGTTGCAGAAAATGCTCATACCTACGGCTTCATAATTCGTTACCTTGAGGGTAAAGAAGATATTACCACCTACCAATACGAGCCTTGGCATCTCCGCTACGTCGGCCCCAAACTCGCCACAGAGCTAAAAAATAACGACCAAACCCTCGAAGAATTTTTTTTACTACTATAAAATCTATGTTTATTCAGAACTTAAACTTAAAGCATACGAATCATACTGTTCTTTTATCTTAAGATGTTTTTCCAAATTGTCATCTGTACGAAGTTTTTTATCAAATACTTCAGAATAAGAGCGAGTTAACATATTTATATAAGTGCGAAATGGAAGTGTTTGCGGTGGTACGAATGTAAGGCTTGGTAATCCAATTGTTTTTGCCTGTCCAATTCCAATTTCCACATTATCGTTCTTTTCGTAAAAATTAAGCCACTCACTTATAAAAATTAACTTGGTGTCCTCCCATCGTTCATCTCTTTTTTCTACATCAAATTCTCTAAAATTTTCACGATAATACTTATGCGGCTCAATATAAGCTTCGGGAAGCTTATTCAAGTCACTATATCGTTCTTTATTTAGAGCTCTACATGGTGGCGCGCTCATTAAACAGGCCACTACAACTGCTTTATCAAAATCAGTTAGATCGCCATCAACCGTTTCTTGTACGATCTTATCAGCAACCAGCCAATCAGCCTGTGTAATTTGTGCGAGTTGAACATACTTATTACCATGCTTATCCAATATTGTTTCTATATTGTCTATAGAAGCATCAATTTCAGTTGATAATGAAGCAAAGACTAGTCTGCCCAGTCGACCATTGCCGTCTGAGTATAGATGGGCGTAACCCATCATGTAGCCCATGAGTACTGCAGCGTCATTAAGAGCTTCTTCGTCTGATGCATTAGTATCTCCAAGGCGTAACTGTGCCACTTCCCAGGCACGGCGAATGATTGGCTCTTTATAATGATGTTCAATTGGCTCCAAAACCCCGGTTCTTACAGTTTGACCGTCAAACTCCTCTTCGACAGCCCCCCCCTGTGCGAATAAGTCCCTCTAAAGTTTTAATAGTGCTTATGAAATCGTCAGCCGAAAGATTACTGTAAAAATCTCGTTTTTCTTTGGGATCTTCTGGTGACAGTTCTGATAAATACTCGGATATTGCAGGGGCAAAATCAAGACTGTGAGCTACTTCAGCTGAATGAAATGGTTGTTGTCTTTCAGTGTTATTCATAATTTTTGTTTTTTGTTAACTACTGAATTACAATAGCAAATTTTGGTTATTTTGTCAAGTATACCACTGGGTTCCAGGCTCTCCATGACAGATGAACTATGTCAGCTGTTGTTCGAGGTAAGCTGGCACTTGCCCCATTCAATCCTAAGTATAGAATGGGGATGCTTGTCATTGTGCCAGTGCGAACAATAGGTGGTTCATAGTTCAGTATGTTCAGGGAGTTTGCCTGCTGTTTCT
>JBGTLD010000052.1:0-3929 GCA_041744275.1 Saccharimonadales bacterium (SeqCode)
TCGGCTTTGAGCTGTTTGCCGAGTTTGCTGATTGCGGGTGGTGCTACGAAGGTGGTCAAAATAACGACGAGGATAATTACAGAGAACATATCTGCACTCAAAACTCCCAGCGTGCGGCCTGTAGCTGCAAAGATCAGCCCTACTTCACCTCTTGGGACCATAGCTGCGCCAATAAGCATTTTTTCGGTCATGGTGCCTTTTGCTGCAAATCCTGCGACAAGCTTACCTGCAATAGCTACAGCTGAAATGATGATGGCAAGTACGTAGAGCTCAGGGTTTAGGAGTGATTGAATGTCGACTTGCAGTCCAGTATATACGAAGAAAATAGGAACAAAAATCAAGCAGATACTGCTCACAAGGTCCTCAACATGAGCATGGCTGTGTTTTTTGATTAATTTTTCTACCTTATCTTTGTCGGCTTGTGCTTCAAATCGAAGTGATTCAAGATCATCGACTATCTCGGGTTGATCGAACGAATTGAAATGAACGGCGTCTAATAACAACCCCGCCGCAAAAGCACCAATAATTGGCTCAAGGCCAAAGATACCCGCAAGGTACCCAAGCGCAAGTGCAAAACCTATGGCAAGACTTACTTTCATGCCAATACCCGTGTGTATATAGCTGAACATACGTGAAAGAGGCTTTGCAAGCAAACGCCCCGCAATAAGAGCGCCAATAAGAAAACCAAACGACTTAAAGGTGATAAACGCAACCATACCTGCTGAAACTTCTCCCCCGGCGGCAAGAGATGAGACGACAGCTAGTACGATAAGTCCTAATACGTCATCGAGTACGGCTGCACCAAGTACAGTTTTGGCTGCTCTGTTTCGAGTTAGTTTAAGAGATTTGAATACAGATGCAGTGATGCCAACACTCGTAGCAACTAGTGAAGCCCCTAGGAAGAGTCGTGCGTTCAGGGATTCATCGCCAAAAAATAATGGCCCCAGTACATACGCACCCAAAACGAAAGGAACTGCGACACCAATGATTGCAACACCTACTGCTGATGTGCCTACCTTCTTCATTTCGGTTATATTCGATTCGAGACCAATTGAAAAAAGAAGTAGGAGGGCGCCAAAGCTCGCAAGGAATTCCATGGTGTCGTTTTGTACGATGTCGCCAATTAATCCCCACCCAAGGTAGCCGAATACTGCGAGTACAATACCTGCAAACAACTCACCTATGACGCCTGGTTGGCCAAATTTTTCAACAAAATTGCCTAATTTTCCTGCTATTAATACAATCGCAAGCATTAAAAAGACAACGCCAACTTCCTTGCTGCTGCCAGCAGCAAACAGTGTTAAAGCACTTTGCATACAATATTTCCTTTATAATTTATGACTAAAAGAGTATGTTTTCCACATTGAATATTAGACCTATTATTTCTAAAGTCAAGAAAATAATTAAAACCATTCGTTTGAGTAGGTTTGGTACAATCAATAGTATGGAATCTGTAAGTAATGAACATTTTGAAAAACTTATCAACGAGTCGATGGACGAATTACCACAAGAATATATTGAGGGCCTCAACAACGTAGTGATTATTTACGAAGACGAACCGACGCCTGCGCAGCGACAACAGCTCAAGTTGCGGTGTAACCAATCGTTGTTTGGGCTGTACGAGGGTATTCCCCGAACAAAGCGCGGTGCTGGATATATGTTTGTAGTTCCAGATAAGATCACGATCTTTAAAAAGCCAATGGAGCAATATGTGTCCTCGCTTCCTGAGCTCAAGGAACAGGTGAAGCGAACATTGTGGCATGAGATAGCCCATCACTATGGCTTAGACCATGACCGTATACATCACTTGGAAAGTAAAGATAAGCCTGACCCCAAAAACAGCTGGCGCTAACACGCCATAACCTAAACCGTGCAAAATCTTTATTTGCTATTTAAGCAGTTCAAGATTAGCATAAGTACAAACTATGTTTGCACGAAATAAAAAACTAATTAAAAGAGTTACACAAGCAGAGCATCACCTGCACCTACGTAAAAGATTTCATCTTCGTGATCTCAAAGATTACAGCTTCATAGATCACCTTGTATATATAGCCGGGCCCATGGTACCAATTGCGATTCTGCCGCAGGTTCTGACGGTGTGGGTTAATCGTGAAACTGCTGGCGTGCCGCTCCTTACATGGATTGTACTTTCATTTACTTCAGTTATCATGGCTGCGTATGCTATAAAGCATAAAGTCAAACCGCTGATCATTACCTACATACCATTATTTTTCCTCAATATCGCAGTCGTTATCGGAATCCTATTGTTTAGACAATAGTTGTCTGAGAAGATTAAACTATGCAATTTGAACTTATATCTCTATACAGCATGTCAATATTGTTAGGTTGGGGAGTTTCTAATGTTGGTATAGGGGTATGGCGCCAGTGGAGTGCATCTGACGCCAAACGATATTTCTGGCAAATGAACGGCATGTGGGGGCTTGTGAACACTGTTATTGCAGCTCTTACGCTTATAGCTATATGGGGGAATTATAATAATTTTGCATCTGACGCAGGTTTTCAGCAGTCACAGATTGAAATTGTCGGCATTAACTTCTTCTTAAATATTGTATATATTGCTGTAGGTGTGGCTTTGATTCGTGTAGCCGCAGCAAAAATTTCAATAAAACGCAGAGCCTATGGGTGGTCGATTATAATTCAGGGTGCTTTTTTATTTATATTTGATGCAAGCCTTTGGGTCTTACTACGTTCATCACTCTAGTTCACATGCTGATGTATAGTAAAAACATGAGGCCGTCTACCAGAGAATGGATCTATGTATTTTTACTGACGATACTACTAATAAGTATTTCGCTGGTAGTGTATAGCAATTTTTCCTCTTCTGCTGAAACCTTTCTTTTTAATCTCATATACTCACTTCCAGACAACTTTAGGCCCATTATGCTTGGCTTCTCAATGTTTGGTCATATTGCGTTCCTTGCATTCGTCGTAGCAGCATTATTAACATGGCGCAAAATTCGTACGGCTTTTTCAGTTCTGCTTGCAGGGTCAGTTGCAATTCTTTTTGCAGTTATTATGAAATACTTGGTCAGCAGACCACGGCCAGGTGTATTTTATGAAATAGAACAACGAGAACTGCTTATTAGCGGTTTAGGTTATCCATCTGCACACACTGCTGTAGCTGCTGTTATCGCTTTCTATATTGTGGGCCATGTGCGTTCAGGATTTCGCTGGATAATATGGCTGGGTGTTATATTAGTGGGGTTTTCGAGAATTTATCTGGGTGTTCACGCGCCATTAGACGTTCTTGGAGGGCTATTGATTGGACTATTAGTAAGTAAGCTCGTGGAGAACGTAGTGAGATATATGAGAATCTCCGACAATGGTAGATAGAAAATTACTTGCAGTACGCATTGCTTATGTTTACAATAATATGTGGAAGTGTGAGGCTTCCAATTTGACCCTGGCACTTTCTGCTGGGGTCCTTTTTATTCCTGGCAGGATTTACATACACCTTTAAGTTCAAGGGTATGTGCGCTAATCTCAAAACCGCTTGCATCGCCAAGTCGATTGATTGCGTGCTCTATTTCTGGGTCTTCATGTATGATTGTGACAACACCGCAAATAGTACACGTTGCATGGTGGTGGTGATGAGAAAATATTTCGGATAGCTCAAGTTTGTATTTCCAGCCAATCTGAAGACGATGTACGATTCCGAGTGCTTCAAAAAGCTCTACGTTTCTATACAAACTTGCTCGATTTACAGTAGTCAAGGTCCGTTTATGTAGCTCATTCATAGATACTGGGCCGTGGTCGCGAATTACTTCAAAAGTAAATTGTCTAGCTTTTGTCATGCTGTAGCCGTGGTCGCGTAAAAAGTCGGATAGTTTACGTATTTCTAAATCCATTGACGCAATAATACAACTAATTGCGACAATATTGCAAATATTATGTTTCGGAAGGTATCA
>JBGTLD010000053.1:0-6843 GCA_041744275.1 Saccharimonadales bacterium (SeqCode)
AGCACTCGCAAGATAATCAGCCTTTTCACTTTCCGAAACAAAACCAGTAAACGTAACTTTATTATGCAGTTTATGCTTATCTACAAAACGCTCAAGACTCGCTTGTTCTTCCCCCTTGCCGCAAAGTACAATACGATATGCGGTTTTCGTATCGAGCAAAGAGGCTGCTTTCAGTAGTTCAAGAGCTCCTTTCCGAGAAACTAATCTCCCAAGGAATACAATCAATATCTCACCATCATTCTTGTAAAGCGGAATGCCAGACTTAAATTGTTTCGTATTAACTACGTTAGGTAATACTGCCGATTCAATATTGAATGCACTTTTGCAAAAAACTTGTGCAACAGAAGAAACGCTCAAAACAGTATCAAAATTCTGTAAATTCGTCCGAAGCACCATACCAAGTAAGCGCGTTGCTGTCGACTCTACTCTAGAATAAGGAATTATATGAAACGTGCCAACAATTGCTGTATGTTTTGGAGCAAGCTTGACAATTTTGGCAGCAAAAAAGGGACTGTATGGCATTTGCACGTGTAATACGTCGTAATTCTGCTCATGCAGAAATGTACGTAGCCGAACCGTAGAAGCCGGGAGAGGAGTACTCATTCTATTGTGGTTGAACTTTACCTTCAAAGTTTTGGCGAGTGAATGAACGTTTGGTAGATCAGATCGTGACGTGTCACCAGCAAGATAATGAACATCGTGGCCACTATCAGTGAAGTACCTTCCGAGAGTCGTGACGTACTGCTGAACACCGTCGGTGCTATCGAGTGTATCATCGAGTACGAACGCTATTTTCATTACGATACTAATCGTCTAAAGCTTTTTTATAGAGTGCTTCATATGCGTCAACTACATTTGAGTAATCAAATTGCTTCACATAGCTTTTTGCCCATGTTTGCCAGTTCTTGCGGAGCCCCTTATCCATCAGTAATAGTTCGAGCCTGCGTGCAAAATCACTACATTCTTTCGGGTTTACAATCGAGAGCGCACCTGTACCTTTCAAAACTGAGCAATACCCAGGATTATCACCCGCAACAATCGGTGTACCCGTAGCCATAGCTTCAAGCAAAACAATGCCAAAACTTTCACCATAAACAGCTGGAGAACAAAAAACAGTAGACCGGGCGAGTAGTTCTAACTTTTTTTCTTCAGAGATAAACCCTAAAAATTCTATATTATTTACTTCCAGTTGTTCTGCATATTGTTCAAGCCTCTGCCTATCAGGGCCATCACCGGCTATTATAAACCGAACATTTGGATGATTCTCTTGCACTTCGGCTGCAGCCTTAATGAGATACCTGACCCCTTTGCGCTTCTCGAGCCGGCCAATGTAGAGTACTGTTAATGCCTCAAACTCGGAGTACTGTTTTTTTAGCTGACTAAACTTATTAAGATCAATGCCATTGGGGATAATATTGACCTGTTCATTTGTAAGGTCACTAATATAATGCGCGGCAGCATCCGATACAGCGGTAAGATAATCAAGATGCTTAAGTACAGACTTTGTATAGGGTGTTATTACACGTTCGATCGTGCGACTCATGACAGTGTCTGGGAGCTTCGCATGAAACGTGGCGATATTGACGCTACTACTTTTTGTGAGTAATTGTCGGCTCAACATTGGCACCCATGGCTCGTGAAAATGTAAAATATCAAATTCATAATCCTCGAGTAAATGCTCCAGAGCATCAGTACTTGCCGCAAAAGAAACCTGTGCAGTCGTATGAAAAGGTGACTTCACATCAGTTGCACCACCTAAAAATACAATACCAGTATCATCGGCACTTTTGTTACTTCTTGGGTTTGGGGTAATAATGAGCACATCATGGCCGCGCTTTTGTAGCTCGGCTTGCATTTCACGCACACACTCCTGCACACCGCCACCACGTAACATATTGTAGGGACATACAAGTCCAATCTTCATAATTACTTACAAGTATACCACTAAACTCTGATGACTAGGGTGTCTTCTGTAGTTCTGCTCGTAACTCATCGGGGATCAATGGTGCTATCTCTGCTCGGTTTGCAACAATTGTAGGCATGTGGGCATGAAGCTTTGCCTCAAGCATGGTGACTGAGTTGTAGATTACGTTTAGATGTTGCTCTACAAGATAATTATCAAAATATTGATCAGCATCAACAGCAACATGATACACAGGAAGATTTATTTTCTTTGCACATAAATCTATACTAAACATGTAATCGTACGTGAACATCATGGTTCTAAAATCATTAATCCTCCACAGTATTACTTCAAACGCTATCCTACGCTTCAGCTCTTTCTTTGAAGCATCTTTCATTTTTGTATTACTATTCGCCACAATTCTATAGGTTGCATTGATAAAAGGCTTCGTTAATAGAATGTTTTGTACAAAACCAGCAGGGAAGCGCATGCTCATTATTCGAGAAGCCTTCTTGTAAACACCGCGCTTTTGGTCGCTCATTTTAAAATCTTCATAATGAGTAAACCCAACAAGACTTACAAGCAGGTCTACCCGCTCAGTAAGTTCTGGAAAACGCTGCAGCATTCTGGTCGCGACCAAGAAACCAAAAGATACTGCAACAATCGTGACGCGCTTTCGGCTATATCGCATTTTGACAAACGCAGCGAGATAGTCAGCCATCACGTCAAGTGTGGGCTTTTCGCCAATTTTATAGAAACTCTCCATGCCACCAAAACCTGGAAAATCAGGTAGTGTGACTGTGCCAAATTGTTGAAACTCCTCTGCAAGTGAGTACATACGCTCTATGCTTGCATGGTGACCATACAGTAATAAAATTTCACGTTTTGATTCCGTATTTGGCAAATTAAGGACACGACCTGACAGCCCATTGATATAGAGAGGTTTAATAACCTTTGTTTCTTTCATTTTAACCATGTTCTAGAGAACTGTACGATACTATGAGGAGTGATTGCAAGACTTAACTACTTTTTGAAACATTCTAGCCACGAACAGCATCGCCTACCCAAACATACTCCCATGGTTCAGGTTCTGGACCTTGTAGTTCAGTGCCCTCGGGGTAACTAGGAATCCATCCATATTCTTTCGCGTTCTTATAGTTATCGGCACTAATCCATTGGTAGCAACTGCTCAAGAGAAACGCTGTAGAGCCATCCTCGCACCATAAATCAATTGTATATCCGGTATGATGACGTGAATAGCCTGGAGGCGCCGCAAGTGACAGCGTTTGCTCAATCGCAGTATCATCACTTATACGTAATTGCTCCAAAGACCCAACGCTTGCAAGCAAACGTGCCATAAACAAGTCCCTTTGAGCCTCAGGTGAACGATAGGCAGAAGTAGAACTGATAGGGAAGCCTGCTCGTCGTGCGTTGTCTCGTAAGCTTCTATACGAATCTGCTGCAAGTGGCTGCAATAAGTCATCCAAGCCAAGTCGGGGCTCATTTTCAATGCGCACAATAGCCGATACAGGGATGCTTGTAGGTAGGTATCCGCGGGCTTCTGCAACAGTTCTTATTCTTTGATCAAGATCTGTGTCTCCGGTTATTGAAAAATCAGCGCTGAGTGTATCTGTGTTTGGGTAAAACATAGTACGAAACAAGTCACGGAACTCGTTGCCAGTAAATTGCTTGAGCGTTGTTGCTTTTGGCTCGATGATTGCAGGCTCAGGCAAGGTGGCTGACGAGTTCGTGCTGTCAATTGGTTTTATCTGCTGAAGCGCAACAAAATATATACCCGCACTTGCGAAAATTCCGAACACAATAAACCAAATAACAAGCATCGATATAGGCTTAATTTTTACTGTGTTATCTTTGCTGGCCTTATCAGGGCGCTTAGAAAAGTGTTGTGGCTCTAAAACTCTCATTACTACTTTTAAGTATACCGAACTCGTACCAATTTACGTAAGCGTTTCGGTGTATTCATAGTTACCATTGAGAAAAGAAGAGAAGTCAGGTACAATCTACATGTTTTACAGAAAAAATATTGGGGCGTGGCCAAGTGGTAAGGCACCAGTTTTTGGTACTGGCATTCGGGGGTTCGAATCCCTCCGCCCCAGCCATGAAATGACATCACCTTATGTGGTGTTTTTTCATGGCTATGTGTGGTTTAGAGCGTCCGAGTGAAGCATTCGGGGTGAAATATGCAAATGGCATATCGCAATGAAATCTTCTAAGTGCAACTTGTGTACATTATTAAGTTATCTAAAACCCAATGTCAGAAGGCTCAATACACTACTTCTCACCCAGTCACTAGTGTTAATGTACAGGCCTAGACTTGTACTTAGTTCGAGGTTTGTTTATGTTTTTTTGTTTTCATCAATTTTTGTATTTCTACATATAAAAACCGCCCACTCAGCTGGCGGTTTTTATATGATTTTTTTTTGTTTTACTTATCGACGGGTGGGCGCACCTGCACGAGCTTGCTCTCTGCTTGGTGCGTCAGAACGTACTTGCTGTTTTTCAAACTCACTAACACAGCGCTCTTCAGTAAGGAAGAAACCTTCCCATCCACCGTTTCTACATTCCTCAGCATTTGTTGGACCAGCTAGGCCGCCAACACAGTGTCCGTTTAGGTTACTTGATGTGAGCCATGGAGTAGAGGTAACTTTTCCGTTACCAGACACAATTAGTACGCCATCAGGACCGTTTGCAGTACCCCACCAGTTACATGTCATATCAATAACACCAGCAGAGGTACTTACTGTAAACGCACTTACATCAATTGAGTTTCTGACTATATCAATCGTTGTTGAGGAGGTGTTATTGAATAACCGACTACCAGTAAAGGTGTTTCCACTCATGCTGATATCAGCATTGTTTAATCCACCGCTGTTATTAGAGTCAAAAATGAAGCCTGTGTTGTTTGTACTAATGACGTTACCTGTTAATGTTACGTCATTTATTACACCCGGACCGTTCTCACTTCGTATACCAAAACCCCACGCAAATTCACCTGAAATATCGTTGTTAAGTAATTGAATATTAGACACAGTATCACTGTAGTCGCCAGGAATACCATGATCGATTGTAACTGCAGGTGATAGATTATTCATACCGCTTATATTGTTGTTTTGTATCAACGCATTTGATTTCCGAGAAGCAATAACTTGCCCACCACTTGTTGCGTTGTTGCGCACGAGATTGAGGTTTTCAATTGTTGCGCCATTGGCAAAAATTTCAATAACTGGAAAGAAACTAGCCCCGTTATCCGTAAGTGTTGCAGGATTGCTTGCGTCAGTTGTAAGCGTAATACCCTCGTTTGTTATGGTAATCAGTTCAGCTGGGTCGCTATTAGTGCTCGACCATTCAAATATGGCTCCTGCGGCTAAACACACTGTCTTGTTGTTACCAGCGGCCAATATTGCGTCATTTACACTTTCACCTTGGTTCACCGTCACGTCACAATGACCTGCTGCAGTTGCAGGTGTGATAATTCCTATTGCTGCTGATAAACCAAAAAGGAGCGCTATCGTAAGCATTGTCAGCTTATTGAAACGCTCCCTCATTAATCCATAATAAAAATTATGCGGCATACATAAAGCTCCTTCGTTAATTAACACCTCCCACTATACGCACAATTCCGCTAGTGCATGTGACATATATTGCACAATGACTATAATCTCATCTTGTATCACACACCATACTCAACTCAATAATTTTCAAACAGACAGTGAACTTAATACGATTACAATAAAGCCTAATAGAGCCAAACCAAAAACAAGCAGAAGCGGCGAGAATAGAAGTAGCCAAAACAGATAATTTTTATAAAAGGGCTTTTTTTGCTTAGTAGTACTCATATTTCATAATAATAACACCAGGGATTCACATATTGTGTCAATGTTATACAATTTAACCATGCGGAAATCACAGCAAAAGACTGCCAGAAAAGTGCAAGGTCGTATTGCTCGACACAAGAACGTGCGCTACCACAATGATGCGTATTTGTTTCCTGACACTGACACGAAAATATGCCCAGTCTGTAACAGACCCTTCAACAATAGAAAAAAATGGCAGTCACGCGGGCTATGGCCTGAAATTATATACTGCTCAAAAGCCTGTCGTAAGAAGGGCCTATCAAAAAAGTAAATTATTATAGGTACAATGCTCTAGATCATTGTAATCAGTATATGTAAGAATGAATGCGAACTACTGGGTTTGTACCATTGAAGCTAGGTTTTCGCCCTTAGCCCAATGGGCGTGTGCAACTTCTTCTGGTGCAATTTTAGAAAGAGCACTTAAATCTTGTTGGCGACGAATACCCCAGCCCTCTTTGCCGGTCAGAATCTCACCGTCTTGCATGGCTACAGCAGTGTCATGCCCAGTTGGAATAGCATACTCAGGAGCTGTCGACTGGAATGGTTCTATCTCCTGATTCGTAAGGTTTGCTATCACATGATTGGCAACATATGATCCCATCTCAATTGCCGCACTTGCGGTACCACTAAACTCAACAGCTGCAGAATCGCCAGTCACATACAATCCATCATGGCGGGATAATAAGTTCTGATTGACAGTGACTCTACCAGCTCGGTCTGTATCAAAGACATCTGAGCGTTGTTTAAAGTAGCCGTTGGCATTACTGCCCGCCGTCCATATGAGAAGATCAAAGTACCGAGATGGATTATTCGCAATATGTAGCATCGTTTTTGATGCTCGGATGACTTTTACGTTACATTGAATGTCTATTTGCGACTGGAGTGTGTTCGTAACTTGCCGGGCAATTTGCTCGTCTAAACGACCCAAGATACGGTCTTGCGCTTCTATAAGGACGACTTCTACTCGGCGATCTCCGGAAAGCAGTTCAAAAAAGTAGGGAACTGATACTGCTACTTCAACTCCCGTCGGGCCACCACCAACGACAATAACTTTAACTGGTGCGA
>JBGTLD010000054.1:0-34464 GCA_041744275.1 Saccharimonadales bacterium (SeqCode)
TTTTAGATGGGGATTACTACAGCTCAATTAATGACAGTCTACGACTTATAACCCCAAAGCTTGTACATGGTGCTGTGATTGTCGTGGACGATTACGCATCCGAGAGTCTACCGGGAGCAAAAAAAGCATTTAATGAATGGGCCTCACGTCGCGACGTATCCATTAAAACCGTCGCGAGCTTAGGGATTGTGAGCTACGCGTGATGGTAGGGCATACCATGTTCTATGGTAAGCGCACGATACAATTGTTCGGCAAGTAGTACACGCACAAGTTCGTGCGGAAAAACAAGTTGCGATAATGACCATACAACATCAGCTTTGCTGCGCACTGATTCATCAAACCCAAATGCGCCGCCAATAATAAAAAAGAGTGGTTTCTGTTGTGCACGCCACTGGTTAAAGCGCTCACTGAAATCGCTCGAGGTGTACTGCTTTCCGCGTTCATCGAGCGCCACCACGAAGCACCCACTTGGCAGGGCATCGATAATGCGTTTCGATTCATCTGCAATAATAAGCGATTTATCGGGCAATTTAGATGGATTAACTGCAATTTCTTGTATCTGCACCCATCGACTCATTCTTGTGCAATATTCAGAATAAATATCATGTGCAGGTGCGGGAAGTTTCTTCCCGACGTATATAAAATGTATGGTCATAATACGTATAGTCTATCAATAAATGAGAGGTTTTTTACAGATTAAAAACCATTACAGACGTAAGATAGTAACATGACAACGTAATTAAAGGAGGACAGAACTTATGGCACGCAAGCCATCATCAGGCCTATTTCTCACATCGGTAGCGGCAGGAGCGACTGGCTCAATCTTGACAATGATCTACATGTCAAAGAAACGCAAATCGCAAAGCATCGGTGACCAGGTCGATCAGCTCAAATCTAGCATTGCAAAAGAACTAGACCTTAAGAAGCAAAGCGCATCTCATAAATTTGATGATATGAGCGAGACAGTTAGTAAAGTTTTTAAAAAATAATTAGAAGGAGGACGTATGGGTTTTATTTTATGGATTATATTTGGAGCATTAGCAGGGTGGATTGCATCAATGATAATGGGTACCAACGCACAACAAGGTGCTCTCGGTAACATTGTTGTAGGTATTATTGGAGCAATGATCGGTGGATTTACAGTACAACAATTTGGCGGCAGTGGAGTCACGGGATTTAATCTCGGCAGCTTACTAGTTGCAATACTAGGTGCGGTGTTACTACTCGGTATCGTACGTATGATTCGAGGCAACAACCAAACTATCGGATAGAATAATCACTACCGCAAGACTAAAAATAGCCACTTTTGTAAGTGGCTATTTTTTATGATGAGAGATATTTGGTAGTCGAACCCATAAAGCTCACGCTAAAATAACTGTATAAACAATTACCGTTAATCAATTACTTACCAATCGATCAAGGAGCATACATATGAATATAGCGAATCAACGAACAAAGTTTACCTACAAAGAAGATGACTGGAAATGGCTTGAAGACCCGTATGTTGGTAGAGCTTCAAAACGCTGGTACGATAAGCTCTTTACCAGCATCTAATGTTATCGCTTTAATGCGACAATTGGATCCTTGCGTGCCGCCTGAAAGGCAGGTGCAATTGAAAACAGTATGCCGATCACAACGCTCACAAGTGCCGCTATCATTACAATGTCAAAGGTAATTACGGGGCGTAGGTCTGTAAGAACTCTGAGCAAGTAGTTAGCGAGTAAAGCGGCCAACACGCCGAGTGCGCCTCCCACAACACTGAGCATAGCTCCCTCTGCAAAAAACTGACCAAGTATTTGTTGGTTACTCGCTCCTATAGCTTTTCGTATACCTATTTCGCTCGTTCGCTGCGTCACTGATACAAGCATTATGTTCATAACACCTATGCCACCAACAAATAACGATATCGCAGCAACTGCTGTTATGACGGCAGTTAATCCAAACGTTATCGTATCTATGATTTCAATGTTTTCATCTTGTTTTATAACAGTAAAATTATCTTGGCCATCACGGTTCGCAAGCAGGGCATTTTCGATTCGGCCAGCGACTGGTTCAACTTCTGACTCGTTGGCTGCTCGAACAAGTATCTGGAAGATGTTTGTTTGACCTGCGGCAAGCTCTTTGGATTTATCATAAGGAATAAAGACGGCAGTATTGTAGTTAACACTTAATGCGATTGCACTTTCGGGAAAACTATCGAACACTCCCCGAACAACAAATGCCTGACCACGTAGTTGAAAGGTTTTTCCAATTGGTCCGCTTTCGTTAAATAACCCCTCGGCAACAGTTCTTCCGATAACTGCACCGGCCATTGAAGAATCAGACTCTGCAAAAAAAGTTCCAAAGGCCAGTTCTTGATTTAAAATTTCAGCTGTATCAGCGAATGCTCCTATAATAACTGCTTGGCTAAACGAGCGGTTATTTGTTTCCAGCGTCCCTGCAACAGAGTTCATAGGCGTAAAACGAGCCACACCCGGAATGGCTTGTATCGCTTCTGTATCTTGTTCAGTTAATGTGCCAGAAGTAAGCGAGAAGAAAGGACTAAAACCACTTATAGCACCCTCGTCATTACGCTGTACGGGTTGTCCTGGTCGAACAGTTATGAGTTCTGGGCCGGACTGCGATGTCTGGGCTGTAATTTGTCGCCTAATTCCTTCGCCAATACTCACAATAGTCACTACACTCGCAACACCAATAATTATGCCCAGCATTGTGAGTAAACTTCTAAGTTTGCTAGCCCGTAATGTCGCGGTCGCCATACGAAAACTGGAGTTTGCCATTATTTTGAACCTGCTTTCTTTTTGCGAACTCTGTACGAGCGAGTCTTTTTCTTGGTAGGCGGCTTAATTTTCTTTTCGATTTGTTTATCATTCTCCGGTATTGCCTGCATAAGGGCAGATACTCCAGCAAGATCATCCTCGGTGGTCTTCCTAGGCATGAAGTACATGCTTCGTCGCAAACTTTCTGGAATCTCACCAATCACTGACTTCTCATCCGCCACGACTACACCGTCTTGCATAAACACAACACGATTTGCATAACGGGTTAGGGCAGGGTTATGGGTGACCATCAGGATTGTGTTGCCGGTTTTATGAACATCACTCAGTAGCTCCATCACGAGTCTACTCGATGCGGTATCGAGATTACCCGTAGGTTCATCTGCAATGATAATACTGGGGTTATTCACAAGTGCCCTCGCGATTGCGACGCGTTGAATCTGACCACCGCTCAACTGGCGTGGATAAAAGTATTCTCTATCTCCAAGCCCAACACGCTCCAGCATTTCTCCGGCGCGCTTTAAGCGACGTACTTTTGTCATACCTTTGTAGTACAGTGGCAACGCTACGTTCTCTATTGCAGTAAGATCGGGTAAAAGATTAAAGGATTGGAACACAAATCCCATGGTGTCGCGTCGAAGTCTTGCCCGGCGAAATCCACGAAGTTTAGAAACATTCCGTTTTTTAAGGGTATAGGAACCGTGGGTTGGCTTATCGAGTGCGCCAACAATATTCATGAGGGTTGACTTACCAGAGCCACTCGGACCCATAAATGCGACAAATTCGCCTTCTTCGATTGTAAGGCTTATATCGTCAAGTGCGATTGTCGTAGCGTCACCAAAGCCAAATAGCTTACTGACGTCTTCTAATGTTATAAGAGGCATTCCTTATAGTGTACGGTGTTTAAGGTGTGCAATTCAAGCTGAATTATGTTGTTGTTTTCTGTATACTCACTATTGTGGCCCAGGAAGAGTGTCCGAGTGGCTTAAGGAGCACGCTTGGAAAGCGTGTATAGGGGCAACTCTATCGCGGGTTCGAATCCCGCCTCTTCCGCCACGTTTACAGACATATTGTAAAGCATTACTATTTTACAAAATTTATAGTAGCATTCTAGTATTGTGGATAAAAATCATAAACCTGATACAGAATTAAAGAATGCAACCAATAGAAGCCCGATTTTTCCAGTTCAGCCCGAAGGATCAGGCATAGATGCTGACTCTACGTTAACTATCACTCAGCTCGAGGATAAAATCTCAAGCAGGGCAACTAGTCTCAATAGCCAAGCGCTTAACAAGTCTTTACCAAGCCCAAATATACAGCAGGCTGACGTGCAGTCCTCATACCAGCAACAACCTATTGCTGCCAGTGCCTCTCAGGATGAAGGAAAAGATGTGAGCAAAATAAAGCGTGAGAGAATAATCTTTCCTACAGCAGGCTTTAACCAAAACGATGCTATCGATGATAGGCCAGATGAAATTTTTAATGTAACTTCAGTTTCTATCAGTGAACAAAAGCTTACACAAGATCCCAAGCCTACAATCACAACTCAAGATGATCAAACCGAGATAGGGGCAGATAAAACGAGTCGTGTTAAAGGCTGGATAGAGTCGTTTTTGTATTGGGCTGTGGTAGTTCAATTTTTCCTACTAATAGCTAGTTACGTATGGATTGATAAATTTTATCAAGGAAGGGACGAGGCAGCCTTAGGTTTGATATGGCTATTTCAGCTATCGCTTTTTCTTGGAACACTTGGTCGTCTCTTTCAATTTAACTTTGTTAATCACATCACAAAGACACCCACGGACTCGAGTTCATTGCCTTTAAACCAAAGTCAGAGCAAACTTAAAAAAATATCAAATTCATTACGCGATAAATTCTCTCCACTTCAGCTTGCTATTTTTGTATTTGTGACACAGTTATCGATCCTTGTTCTTGTCGTTGGCGACGCTTTGATTGACATTTATACCCCACTAGAGACAAGAGACAGCACCGTACTGCAGGTACTGGGTGGAATCTTTTTAGTATCAGTAGGCATAGCGGCACCTTTAAGTTTAATTTGTGCGTATTGGGCGTCATACATATCGTACACATACAGAAACACCCTATCGGCTACCAGACTTGTCGTAACATTTTTTCTTTTGAGTTCAATATTTTGGTTAGGTGGATTAAGTTATATCGCACAAGAAACACTACAGGGACCAGCAAGTAGTGCGAGGGCAGTAAAGGGCGAGCAAAGAAGAGATAATCTAGCAGCACAAATTGAGAATCGTAAAAAAGCCATAAAATTTACACCTTACGTTCCTGTCTCTAGTGATGAATTCAAGGTTATTGACGGTAAATTGAACAATAATAGTGACGTCATAATAATTAGAATGCATAGTGTCATAAGAAACGAAAATTTTAATATTGCATTAGCTAGCAGCAGTAATCCATCTGGAAGCCCATGTAATAGTGACCAACGAGAAAATATTAATAAGACATGTATTGAGCATAATTTTAATCAAGATAGTAAAATACTAGAGATAAGGGTCTCCGAGTCACCTGTAATTACTTATTCTTACAATTTAGACAAAAATACGGTAGTCTCTCTATCATCAACAAAGGACTTAGGAGTATTTCAAACTTTAGATTTGAGCCTGGAAGAATTCAAGCAACTCATAGCAATGTTTAAGCCTATTGATGAAGAAAAATTCAGAGAGTTCTTAAGCGATACTGTGGAACCAGAGCGAATGGAGCTCACTAATGTTTACAAACTAAAAGATGATACGACTATAAGTCGACTCTCCGAAAAGTTCACATCTTCTATAGGGGGCCATTTTAACAGCCCTACAAACCATGAAGAGGCCTACAGAAGGCAAGTTGACGACCCGTCAGGACTCTATGGGTATGCAATTGAGGATATCGCAGTAAAAAGCATTCAGTACAATGAAGAAATTGATGTCTGCGCAATGGCAAAACGAGAATTTAGGTCGTGCGCTCTTGTGTACGAGTCACCCGCAACAAATTTTAAAGTATACGAAGTACCAATTAGTACAGTCTCAAACGGAAAACGTACTACCTCTCCCACGTACAGAACAATATTACCGGGTAATGTGTTAGTAGAAGTAACCTACAGAAAGGGTATTGAAAACAATAAAATGCCAGACCAATTATTTCCATATATCTTTGAAAACCTTGAACTTCAGCCACGATAATTCACTGTATTTACGACAAGACCTAATTAGGGCCGGTATGGCAACCACCTTTGAACGTTTACATGCGTAGTGGAATAGGGGTTTTTGCTGATTAGGATTTTGTTTCACAAGCTATGACAATTATTCTGCCTGATTATCACTGTACCACTTGTGACGTATGAGCCACTTTTCGCCTTCTGACACAGTAAGGGTCTGTGAGGTAGGTACAATAGTATCTCTTCGTTTTTGTAATTCTACCCGAACGGCATCACCCAATAGTTCAAGAGCATCTATGTTCAATCCTCTAACGAGTTCATGTGCTTCAGCTCTACTCAAATCTTCCATAACTTCTCCATCATTTTACGTGGGTGCCAACAGGCTCACCGTTGACTACTTTTGCAAAGTTTCCAGGAACCGTTGCATTAAACACGATGACTGGCATGTTTTGCTCCATGGCAAGTCCTAGAGCTGCTTTGTCCATGACTTTTATTGAACCGCTCTCAACAGCTTCTTGATATTTCACTGTTGGTAGTAACACTGCATCATCGTGTTTGTGCGGGTCTTTATTGTATACGCCTTCAACTTTAGTGGCTTTCAACACAACTTCGCAGTCGAGCTCGAGCGCAAGTGACACGGCGGCTGTATCATGCGTGAAGTACGGCCGACCCAAGCCTCCGGCGATAATAAGCACGCGGCCGCGTTCGAGGTGTTTCTCTGCCAAACGATATGAATAACTCTCAACAAGCTGTGTTGCGTATACATTGCTTACACATCGTGTTTGAAGCCCCTCAGATTCAAAGATATCTGTGAGCGCCATCGCGTTCATAAGACCTGAGAGCATACCCATTTGGTCGGCAGTCACACGCTTAATGCCATTCCCAGCTACCTCCGCACCACGAACCATGTTGCCGCCACCAACTACCATGACGATTTGGCAGTCACTACTGACTTTTTTAAGTTCACTTGCTAAATATTTACCGACTTCTGGATCAACGCCGACTTCATGCTTACCCGACAGCTGCTCACCCGAAAACTTCAGTAATATTCGTTTATATTTCATAAGACCTCCGTTTAGTGTAGCAAACAAAACACGGTATACTTAAACTATATGAAAATTTACTCGTGGAATGTAAATGGCATAAGAGCAGTCATCAAAAAAGGTACTTTTCAGACATTTATGTCTGATCACAACCCTGACATTGTTTGCTTACAAGAAACGAAAGCCATCCAGGGCCAGGCAGAGATAGATCTATCTGAATATCATGAATACTGGAATTCAGCAGAAAAAAAAGGTTACTCAGGCACGGCTATTTTCAGCAAAATAAAACCCCTTAGCGTTATAAACGACATACCAGACAAATACATTGAAAAAAGTGGCTTAGCTGCTGATGGCTATGGCGACGCAAACAAAGAGGGTAGAGTTATTGCAGCAGAGTACGATGATTTTTATGTCGTCACAGCCTACACACCGAACGCAAAAGACGGCCTCGCTCGTATTGACCTGAGGCAAGACTGGGACAAGGCAATGATTGCGTATTGCGATGATCTACAAGCCAAGAAACCCGTCATATACTGCGGTGACATGAACGTGGCTCATACAGAACTTGACCTCGCAAATCCTAAATCGAACAAAGGCAAAAAAGGCTTTTCTGACCAAGAACGTACAGGGTTTGATAGCTGGCTTGCAGCCGGTTTCGTAGATACCTTAAGACTGTTCAAAGAAGGTAATGGTCACTACACATGGTGGAGTCATTTTGCCAATTCTCGCGCACGAAATGTTGGATGGCGTATAGACTACTTTTTAGTGTCAGAAGCTCTAAATTCAAGCGTACAATCAGCCGAAATTCACGCCGACGTCATGGGCTCAGATCATTGCCCTGTAAGCGTCACACTCAAATAACCATAGAAATTACTCGTTTAATTTCACCTTAGAATTGTCTTATATGGTTTTTAGTATATAATAAGGCTATGAAAACCGCCGTGTCTTTAGATACACTCGAAAGCGCGTCCGAGCTACCACCTGGCATCCCTCATGTTCACGCAGAAATCTTACGTATTGTATGTAACGAGGAACTTGACCACGACCCGGCAAAGACTGAAAATGACTTCAGAAATACTGCGGTTGTTTCGCGTTTCACGTTACGTGCTGCACTCGAGTTAGTACAGGGAAATGCAATCCAGGCTCGCGCTCACTCCGAGCATGCAAAAAAGCTAACTGGATTCATACAGCCGTCACTCGACGAACAGTCACGAAGCCAGTTACGGCTTCAACAAATATACTACGGTCTTGGTACGTCTGCATTAGAGTTTTATGACATGATTCCAACATTCAAAGATTCAGTTTACGAAGAATTAAAAGTAGCCAGACAAGGCGTTATTGACGCCAACAACTTCGACGAAAGAATTGTTTGGTTCGGATACACAAACGAGCTTACATCAATAGCCCTATTTAATTTAGGGAATCCTCATGGCATCATGATTCCATCACCCACACACCATGACTGCTATGCAAAAAACATCACAAAACACTATGACGCCATCTATGCACGAGTCGTCGACGTACCCGGCGAAGATGTTGGTTTGATTCAATCAGGAAAAGTACAACTTAAAACAAGTAGATCCACTAAAATCTATGACGATACAATTTCTGTAGTTGAAGTTGGAGACATCCTTGACCAGAGGCAAATAGACAGAGCGCCTACGGCAAATGTGTTGCTACGAATGGCACAAGGCACTGACACCACACATCCACGCGACAGAGAACTCATACACGAAAGAGCGCAGTCGTTAACATGCGCTATATTAGCAACATAAATGACAACTCAAAAAGTACTACTTTTGTTAAAAAATGAGACTTCAACCTAAGCTATACTTCTAGCGCTCTGTGGTGTAAAACGAGTGATTATTTGCTACTAAAGACTAGCCGGTGATCGTTTGTACTTCAGAAACCAATAATCAAACTTCCAGGCGCAGAATTGTAAATGGAATTTTATGAATGTATAGAAGGCTACCCAAAATAGTCTCAGTTGCACAGTTCGCGACTGACTTGGAATAACTTTCGTATTTATATCGTTATTAAAATCTATCGCGCAATCAGCCATGATATTAATAAGCGCAATATCGTGAACAAACAAATAAACCGCATCTTCAGAGCGCTCAATAACGCACAAACTCATCATCATGTCAGCCATTGCGCTTGCTTCACGTCGCAACATGGATATGTACTCATCTCCAGTGGCAAACTTTTTCATAGAAACCAGGCGAGCCATGCGTATTGCAGACTTACGGAACATCTTTTTAGACCCTGTAGATAGAGGAGTGATAACCGCTTTTGTCATGGCTAATTTATCTGCATGCGCAATAAATTGCCGCGGAACTTCGTCTGACTCACTGAGTAAAAACGCACAAATGTTACCAATAAATGCCTCGGGGTCAACTTCAGTAGTATCATCAGCTACTTCGTCGAGGTAATACAATAAACCGAAGATGAATTTCCACCGATTACTATCTGCTGTACTGACTGGTATCCCAAACACCTTATACACACTCACTAAACCAACAGGAGCTAGCTTATACGGAGAGGGGACGTACTCAACCCACTGATTTACGTGGGAGTCTGTTTTATTTACCATATTAAGCACAATATACAGATTATTCATATACAAGTATACTGTGTATACCTTATGAAAGAATTGACACTTTTATTCTTACTGCACAATGATGAGATTTTACTTGCAATGAAAAAGAGAGGTTTTGGAGAAGGCAAGTGGAACGGCGTTGGCGGCAAGCTTGATCCGGGCGAGACAGTCGAGCAAGCCCTCGTTCGCGAGACGCAAGAAGAAATAGCCGTGACACCCATAAAGTACTGGCCGGCTGCACGTATCCTGTTTCATGAATTTCATAACAATACACCCTCAGACATGCTAGTGCACGTGTTTCTATGTGACGCATGGACAGGTGAGCCTACAGAATCTGAAGAGATGAAACCACAATGGTTTCATAAAGATGATATCCCATTCAAAGAGATGTGGCCCGACGACGCCTACTGGTTGCCGGATGTACTGGACGGAAAGCTGGTAAAAGGATCGTTCACACTGAACAATAATGACGAAATTGAATCGTACGACATACAGCACGTAAGCGAGCTTGTGTAGTGAAGAAATTTGCAGCCTTCGATATAGATGGAACGTTGTTCCGTAGTGGACTGTACCGAGAAGTCATTTATGAGCTAATACGAATGGGTTCGCTGCCAAAGTCAGTCCTACAATCATTTGCTGACAAAGAAAAAGCCTGGCAAAAACGCGCCCACGGCATTGCCTTTAAGGAGTTCGAGCAAGCACAGGCAGAGGCGCTTGATGAGTACCTACCAAACCTTCGTGTTGCAGACTTTGATGCAGCCGCCAACAAGGTTATTGCCAATCACAAAGATAATGTATACGTCTACACCAGAGATCTCGCTCGTAACCTAAAGGACGATGGTTATTTGCTTATTGCAATTTCTGGCTCACAAATAGAGCTCGTAGAGCCGTTTGCGAAACACTACGATTTTGATATTTGTGTTGGCCAAACCCACATGAGAAACGGTGAGTTTTTTACTGGAGAGAGCATTAAAACCCATAAAGGGAAAGACAAGTTCCTCACGCAACTCATTACCGAGCATAACCTTACACTCAAAGACAGTTATGCGGTAGGCGACTCAGCAGGTGATATTGAGATGCTCGAAATGGTAGAAAAACCAATTGCATTCAACCCAGAGCACCGCTTATTTTCAGAAGCTCAAGCGAAAGGCTGGACTATCGTGCTTGAGCGAAAAAACATGATGTATGAACTTGCGGCGAACGAGGCGGGGGTTTATGAAATGATCCAAACAAACCACCACCCGTTTTAGTTTTTAGTCAGATTTCTTACGTCGCTCACGATAATGGTATAGCGCTCCGCCGCCAATAGTGAGGGCTGTAGCACCAAGCATGACAAATACTGTTTCTTTCTTGTGCACTTCTACCCACCCAGGCACCTTAGATAGACTCATTGAATCACGTCCGTCAAGTTCAAGTTCGTACGTTGCGCCGTCTACATCTTCAATAGTAGATACAACGTCATTATTCTTCCAAACATACGAGAAATGTTCGCGTAAAGCTCTGAACTTGGAAGGAATTTCTGTTGCAACTGCATGCTGTATGGACTCAATGCCGCCAGGGTATTCACCACCGTTATAATATTCGTCCGAATCACTACATTCTTCTATATTATTCATACTACTAACTATACCATTTTCTATTGATATGCGAACGGTGTTGGTGGATCACCAGGATTTAGCCTGCGAAGTTCGGTTGTAAGTACATGAGCAGCAGCCTCATCTCGCTCCATAGTGTGTTTAAAACGTAATATGTAGTTCGACATCATACCGTAAGACGTTTCTAGTATTCGACTGCCTATAAGATGCGCTAACTCATGAGTCGTATGTCGAGCAATTAATACGTTCGCTTCTTCGCCCCCGGCAAGTGAACCAGGGCCGAGTTCGATAGTAAAAGGCCCCCTATCAAATGTCGTTCGCACAGCGACCGATTCAGAAACTATGAGTGGCCAGGTAATACCCCGAGCAACAAAGCGCTCACCAGGCTGAATATCATCTTGCTCCATACGTACCGCATATGTTCCGTTTCTGAAGTACCACCTAGGATCACTCGGCACCCTAAATCGCATTACCTCACCTATAAACTCGCTATTTTCCACCATTCGCTCATATGCACACGATGCGATGCTTTGAATGTGCTCATTAGTAGACGTATTGCGCAGTTCAAAAAACATATTCACAAGCTGATCCATTTCATCTGCTGAAAAATGCAAAGGACCATTACTTTCGACAACGTATTGCATTCCTGTTAGCTGGCTTGTTTCGTTTGCGATTTCACGAAATCCAGATCTTTGTTCTACAAAAACACTGGGGTTAAATGTTATTCGTGAAGCCTGCTCATCCGTATTCGAATCTGGATTGTTGTTGTCTAATTCTGGAGTAGTAGGACTACTTGGCGCCGTAAAAGGATTTGTGGCTGTAATACTCACTTCATTTTGAGTTATATTTGCCTCTTCTGACAAAGGCGGTAGATCAGGGCAGCCAGCTGCAGATTCAAAAACAGGAGCAGACTCCTGCGACTCAGAAGATCCGGGTAGCGTACTACACGAAACAGCAAAAGCGCCGACCGCTATGCACAGTCCATAGCGCAGCCTGTCCCACCTTTCTTGCTCAGGGTAGCGTAATTGTCGATTCATAACTCTCTACTATACACGCTTACTACCTTGTGTTTTGTTGTGATTTATGTGTCAATTACTACATGCAACTATTACGCCAAACGACTGATTCACCACTTTTCTCAGATTTACTATGGAGTCGTCCAGAAAATAAACTGCACGCTGGTAAACTACTCATCATCGGCGGTAATCTACACGGCTTTTCTGCCCCAGCCGAGGCGTACAACCAAGCTGAATCGTCCGGAATAGGTGTAGCCAGAGTACTCCTCCCAGACAAAATCAAGAAAATCGTTGGACCTTTTTTCGAAACGGCTGAATTTTGCCCAAGCACCCCGAGTGGAAGTTTTAGTCAAAAAGCCTTAGCACCTATGCTCGACAACGCATTATGGGCAGACGGTGTTTTATTTTCTGGTGACCTAGGGCGAAACTCGGAAACAGCAATTGTATTTGAGAAATTTTTACAAAAGAACACACTACCCATTGTCATCACCAAAGATGCGGTTGATTATTACATTCAATGCGCGGCTGGTCTTGAGTCAAAAAATAACCATACGCTTGTGCTCACCATTGCACAATTACAAAAACTTGCAATTTCCTTAAAGTTCCCACGGGCTTTCACCTTTGATATGACATTGCCAATGCTGACGGACACGCTACAAGAGTTCACGGAAGTCTATGGTTTTGCAGTGATGACAAAGTTTCACAAACAAATAATTGTTGCCTCAGATTCGCACGTTGCCACCCATACGCTTTCAGTAGACAAAGATATATGGCGGGCAACTACCGCATCGAGCGCAAGCGTCTGGTGGCTACAAAACCCAACAAAACGATTTGAATCACTCGTGACAAGTACATTGTAAGGTTTTCGTGTTTTTCGTGTATATATTGAACGTATTTCAGCATAATAATAAGCAAACGTTGCATTCAACATTTGGTGGCTCTGGTCGGAGTCGAACCAATCGCGGGTTGCCCCATACGATTTTGTACGTTCACGGCGCACTTTTAGTGCGCACCCGTACGAATAGATTTTTTAATCTATTGTTTTTTGAAAATTGGTACCGCGAGCCGGACTTGAACCGGCACGTCCATGAAGGACACAAGATTTTGAGTCTGGCGTGTCTACCAATTCCACCATCGCGGCACAAATTTTCAAAAAAACGTATACCAATTCCACCACAGAGCCACATTAAAAAAGTACAATCTACCGTAAGTACTGCCAACTCAATATACTATATACGAGCCTAAAACCACAAACACTAGCATAATACTTGACAATATGGTATAATGATAGAGAGTTAATTGCAAACTCGAGTATTATTATGGACCCAAACGATAACCCTATTTTTATGCACCCGAGCACGCCACAGCCAAAACACGGCAAGGTGGTGCAGCCACTGCATGACCAAAGTGTAATTCGTAATCAAACCACAGGAAGCAACGAAGCAGTTTCACTGCTACGCACAAAACTAGATAGCCTCTACGGCACAGAGCCAGACGCGAAAAAAGAAATTGCTGAGGCGAAAGCCCATACTCGACCAAAGTCAAAACACCAGCAATACATGCTAGAACTCAGCGGTTCTGGTAAGTCACTTGCAGAAATACAGACAGCATGGCACCGATACTACAGCGAACTACCTGACGATCAAAAACACCAAGTATGGCAAGAATTTTATGCAGACTACAATAAAACAGGCAATCGAGACCCTCATGTACACGACCAACGGTCACCTAAATCAAAACCTCATGAGCCAATTACTCACACGACAGCACAAAATACGCACCCACTTGACCCTCGTGAACCCAGCAACATTCGGAACGATTTACGACAAAATATCTCACGAAAAACCAGAAAACCAGCGTCACCACTGAAATCTCTCGGTTTTGGCTTTGCGATGGGTATGATCGTGCTTGT
The DNA here is from genome assembly GCA_041744275.1 of Saccharimonadales bacterium (SeqCode). GTDB lineage: Bacteria > Patescibacteriota > Saccharimonadia > Saccharimonadales > JBGTLD01 > JBGTLD01. The sequence continues at coordinate 14,112 of JBGTLD010000054.1, forward strand.
ACTGTCAATGTTCAGCTTTTTCAATGAGCGGTTCGTTACACCATTTATTGCGCCAAGTAGAACGGTAAGCAGCTCACCAATTATTATCGACCCGAACACAACTGCGGTTGATAGCTCACCAAAGCTGATTATTCCTAAAATAAACGTTGAAATACCTGTCGTATTTGATGAACCTTCCATAGAAGAAGAAGCCGTGCAAGCAGCCCTTGAAAACGGAGCGCTTCACTACGCCACGACCGCAAAACCAGGTGAGATAGGTAATGGTGTGATTTTTGGCCACTCTAGCAACAACCTACTCAATAGCGGTCGTTTTAAGTTCGCGTTTGTGCTCCTAAATCGCTTAGAAAATGGTGATACATTCATGGTGCAATACGAAGGAAAACGCTATGTGTATGAAATTTACAAAAAACATGTTGTTGCACCAACCGAGATCTCAGTACTCGACGCACAAGAAGAAGCCTCTACGATGACCCTTATAACATGTGATCCACCGGGCTCCAGCCTGAACCGTTTGGTTGTAGTTGCAAAACAAATAAGCCCTGACCCAATTGCAAATATCGCTAGTACTGCAATCGATGCCCCAGCAGAAACCGCGGTGCTACCCAGCAACGCGCCAACTCTATGGAATCGCCTCACGAGCTGGTTCTAGGCTAGCGATCTCTCGAAGTTCTCATGAATATTCTTTTGAGCGCTGTCTGGTCTTCTGTTGTCTCTGACGCGCCAAATACGAACATGTGGTCATAGTCTCTATCGAAAAACGGCTTTTTCACCGCTTGTACCTCTACAAGCTCCTGCACGTTAGAGCCATCAAAATCGAACACACGTAGGTTACCGTCAATAATAACCGTATAGCGGTGTCCATCCATCCATTCAGCTTTTGTAGATTTTGGAATTGGCAAGTCTAGCGTATAGGTAAATGTCCTATCCAGCTCTGCATCATACACGTTAAACTCCGAACCAGATTGCACACCAACAAACCTGCTATTAGCCGACACCGACAAGAACGATGACGGCACATCAAGGCGCATAATTGCAGTCGGTATAAGCAGCCGGCTTGTTGCGCTTCTCAAAACATTAAAAACATTCCTGTACACATACACGTTCTGATTACTTTTACTTCCGACTGCGACATACCACCGGGAGTCGTAGCGATATATATCAAGTAAATAACCTGTATCATCGCGTGGTATACGACGGATTGTATAGCTCGTGTCATCGGTCTTCACACGCACAAACACTTCATTCTCGGGGGCGTCTTGATCCGTAATATAGAGTATTTCATCATCACCATGTGTCTTATAGGCAAGCACATCCGTGAGCACTGGGGTTATTTCTTTTGAACTGACGTCAGCTTGCCGCAACACCCCTCCGTTTGTGTCATAAATGTATAGCTTGTCGGCACTCTTATCGCGGAGTGACACATCGTCAAGCTTTACATTGAAATGCCTGTTAAGATTCAAGCTTTCAGCGGGTGCCTCTCGGTCAATCAAAATAAATTCATACACTCCATCATATGTGTGCCGCACAAGCACATGACGGTTGTTCGTAGACCATTCTACAAGCTCAAGTGAGCGACCTTCTGGTGCTTCACTCGGGCTTAATATAGTATCTGGAATCGTCAGCACAGAACCCACGAGTGGCTGTGTGCGAGTGTCGTACACATCAAAGCTCAAAAACGCATCTACTTGCTGAGAAATCACCCAACGCCTATCAGGACTTTGGGTTGCGAAGCTAGGAGCAACAGGGTAGGTTGCCTCCTCTACGCTACTGAGCGTTGTTGGAAACAGGAAAGGATACACAAGTCTTTCTATAGACGCACCCAGAAGTGTAAACGATCGCTCCCAAGGACGGTACCCAGCACGTTCGAGTTTGACAGTATAGTCACCAGCAGGCACGACTAAGCGTTTATCAGTTTGTCCTTGTGGCTGTCCATTTAATAATATTGCTGTTGGTTCTGGATGTGAATCTACAAAAATCAATCCATTCTGGATCACCTGGCCGGTTTGCCTGTTTACATCAAATCCATAGGCTTCAAATACAAGAATAGTCGTCGCAATGCCAAGAGCAATCGCCATTAATCCATACCCTATAAAGAGTCTGATTTTATGCGCGCGTTTTTTTTTGGGGTCTAAAAAATCCATATATATAAATGCTCTTATGCTATTGCCGTACGGCTTAAAGCAGTCTAAGATATTAGTATTGTAATAAAATTGAGGGTAAACAGCAAAAGTGGGTAGTCAAAACACAGTCATTGTTATCAACGGCAAACGATATGATGCGAAGACAGGCAAACTCTTGGGAGTTGCACACATCGACACATCTGTTACTGCGCACGCACAGAAACAGAATCCAAAACCAGCGGTGATTGATGGTTTTCAAAAACGCTCACGTCCTCAGGCCGCACCACAACCCCACAAAGCTATTCACGCAACACCTGCGAAATCAAAAACACTGATGCGCACGTCTGTTAAGAAACCAATATTGCAACCAATCAAGCCTACTCATCAGGCGCACATAAGCACCACTCCGATCAGATCTCGAGCAGTTCACAATGACCCGTATCGTGCGTCTCGTGCCAGCGCAACTCCTAGACATCAGAATGTATCCAAATTTGGCACGGGCACTGTCCAAACGAGCGTTTCGCACGTACCTGTGTCTCATCCGCCAGCCCATGTAAAGCAAAACATATCGCCAAATAACCCTACTGCAACAAAAACAAAACATGACTCAATTTTTGACTCTGTCATAGCCAATGCAGATAGTCACACACAGCCCCACGTCAAACCCTCTCGAAAAGACACCATCGCCAGTAAACTCAAGGTTAGTCCAAGGACACTCAGTTTTAGTGGCTTTGCAGTATCACTCGTGATCGTTGGTGGTTTTGTAGTTCACCAACAAATGCCAAATCTTGCCATGCAGGTTGCAGTCAGTCGATCTGGAGTCGAAGGACAGCTCCCTAAATACAAACCTGCAGGTTTCGCGCTCGCAGGCCCAATATCATACAGCCCAGGTGAAATCTCTGTAATATTTAGTTCTCGTACAGACGGCCGAGAGTTCCAAGTAACACAACGCGCCTCAGACTGGAACAGTCAATCACTGCTTGAAAACCATGTCGCGACAACGCGCCGCCCATACCAAACCTTGCAAGACAGAGGTAAAACCATTTACATTTACGATGGTAGTAACGCAACATGGGTTGACCGTGGCGTGTGGTATCAAATAGAAGGCGAGTCAGCGCTCAGCAATGACCAACTTCTTCGTATTGCAAATAGTCTCTAGTATTTATTTGTTATATGTGATATAATATTAATATATGGACAATCTAGATTCAATCGAAGCTATACTGAGCTCTCAACCTGAAAATGCCACAGACTCTACAACAGCGCACATAGTTGAGCCTCGTTTAGATAACGAAATAATACGGGCAGACGTAAACGACCCTATAGTCCTAGCTGCAGTTGCGACAATTGGTGTTTTTGCGGCAGGACTATTTTGGCTTAATGAGAGAGACTCGAAGCAATAATCTGTTACAATATAACAGATGAGCACACCCGTTAGAACACGTTTTGCACCAAGCCCAACTGGGCTTATTCATGTTGGTGGGATTCGTACCGCTTTATTTGCGTGGCTGCTAGCAAAACAGCATGATGGGCAGTTTATTCTACGACTTGAGGACACCGACCAAAAACGCGAAGTAAAAGGTGCCGACCAGCACATTATCGATAGCTTAAAAGCACTCGGCCTCACATACGATGAAGGTCCAGATACGAATGGAGCGTACGGACCATACCGCCAAAGCGAAAGGCTCGATATATACAAGAAATGGGCCCAGAAGCTCGTTGAAAGCGACCGGGCATATGCCGACCCATACACAGCAGATGAAGTGCAGGCTTTTCGTGAAACAGCAAAAGCCACAAAGCAACCTTTTCTATACCGCAATCACAGACCAGAAAATCCACCTGCTTGGGATGGCTCTCAGCCGCTGCGCTTTAAGTCCAGCCCACAAGAATATGCATGGCATGATGCCGTAATGGGTGATCTGCATACTGGCCCAGAAGTTATAGATGATTTTATACTTATTAAATCAGACGGGTTTCCAACATATAACTTTGCCCATATTGTAGACGACGCCGAAATGCAGATAACGCATGTTATTCGTGGTCAAGAATTTATTGCCAGCGTACCCAACTACCTGAATTTATACGACGCACTCGGACTCACGCCCCCAATTCTTGCAACTATGCCTCATATCATGGCTGACAGTGGCAACAAGAAGTTGTCCAAGCGAGATGGTGCAAAAGATGTGCTTGATTATATCCGTGAGGGCTTTTTGCCAGAAGCACTCCTAAACTTTATAGCTAGCCTTGGTTGGAATGATGGTACAGAACAAGAAGTGTTTACTGTCCAAGAGTTGATAGAAAAGTTCTCACTGGAACGTGTCCAGAAAAGCGGCGCACGGTTTGATGAAAAGCGGTTACTATGGCTCAATGGTTCACACATTCGTGAGTTACCACTCGATGATCTTTATGAACTCAGCGGTACATTAGACGACCCAAAGTACTGGCCCCTGGAATCACTCGGCTATAGCGATGATTACCGTACACAAGTCTTAGGACTCGTGCAGGAACGATTAAAATTCTTGGCTGAGCTGCCAGAACTTACAAACTTCTTCTTTGTAGACCTTCCTGTAAACCTTGATCTTGTACATACACACAAACAACTTAAGAAGTTCGAGTTGAATGAGTTAAAGAATCTGCTTGAGCAGGCCAGGGAGGCGATTGCAAACACCGAATTTAACGCGACTGCGCTCCAAGAAACGCTCAACGGCCTCTTAGAATCCACTGGTCATAAACCGGCGGTGCTCTTTAGTCTCATCCGAATCGCAACGACACAGAGCCCGAGTAGCCCAAGCTTAGCCGAATCCATGGCAGTCCTCGGCCGTGAAGTCACACTACGCCGCATAGACCAACAGATCAGCGCTTTAAATGTCTAGTCTTATCAATATCATCTTGAAGTAATTCGACCTGAATACTAAGCATCATCACCATATCTTCAAGATGATCCACACCCGCAGCTAGAGTTAATGTTTCTTGATTTAGTTTATTGATATCACTCATCAGTTTAACCTTTCGCCGTCTACGGCTCATCAGCACGACTGTATATATTCGTGGAGGTGTAATCAAGAAGAGTGTGTGAGAATTTGTTTTTTTGAACAATACGTTCACACACTACTTCTTGACATGCTCTGGACGCTCCAGAACTACGTTGTTTGCCACCCTATCAGTAAACCCGTGACGATGCACAGGAGAACTATGAATAGGTTGTCGAGGGGTCGAGCCTTGTACATCAATGATTGACTTGTGAGACTACCAACGATTACAAGAATCGCTATCATTGGGAGAACGATTGGGATTCCAATCGCAAACACAAAGATAAACAAAATACCCCATGAATCTTGGTTTCTCACCCATTCGGACCAGCCGATAGGGAAAAGCCCAAGCTCTCCAATTGCTACAGAAAAAAGAAACGCTACGAGCCCAAGCCCAAGCGCTACTATTGCCACAATAACCTGTGAAGTCTTGCGTGCTTGCTGTGCCATAACAGACCCTTCTCTTGAATGGAAAAGAACAACGTATAATAAATATTATACCAATTATATCAATATTAATCAAATACCTTTCGCCGTCTACGGCTCATCAGCACAATTTTATTAAGAATTTGAAATTAATAAATTATATTTAGTAATTAACGGAGTTTTATGACCGTTTCGTCTTGGTGGGTTGGTGCTTTTACGGCTTCTTTTGGAAGAGAGGTAGTAGGTTCATCAGTGGATCCAGAGTGTATTGCTGTAAACTTCTTCTTACGTCGGCGAGTACGTTTTCGTTTGGGCTTAGGCGGAGGGGAATTTTCACTAGTACCAGGGACGGGATTATCAGCTGGTTTTTCGGCAGTCAATTTCATAATGTCTTTTGCGACTTGCTCCTTAGACGCGGAGGGAGTAGGCTTGATTGGCTTTGGTACAACTTCTTGAGATTGTGGTGGGGAAACCTTTTGCTTTGAGTCTTTTTTTGGTGACTGAGTTGCTGCTGATGTACCGGGAGTTACGTAGCGATCATTCATAAAAACTTCAATACCATCACGGCCAGCTGCATAATTAGCACGTGTTGCTTCAATTATTTGCTGCGTATAATCTTGTCCAAAATCTGGTAAACGCAAACTACTCGCCGAGAAAGCCGGGACTTTTTCGCCCTCAATTATCATGCTGATAGCAAAATTTCTGTTGTGCATATGCACAATGTCACCATCTTCAAAATGAGGCTCAAAGTATTTGGTCATAATTCGCGCATCATCAGCACTTGTACGGAAGGCAACAATAGAACCAACATTACCAAAAACTGCATCGCGAACTTCAATACTCATCTGGGCCGTGTATTGGTTTGCTACTGTTAAATTCAGGGCATATTTTCGTGCTTCAGACAGAATTGTCGCAAAACTATCAGTTGCAAAGTTCTGGAATTCGTCAACATATAAATAGAACGGGATTCTGTCTTCCTGTGCCTGGTCAGCGCGGCTCATTGCCCCCATCTGGATTTTGGTAACCAGAAGTGCACCGAGCAAGCTTGCATTATCCTCGCCAATTAACCCACGAGATAAGTTCACAATAAATATCTTGCGTTCGTCCATGATCTGACGGATATTAAAACTACTCTTAGGCTGGCCAATAATATTACGAACAACAGGATTGGCCGTAAATGCACCAACCTTATTAAGTACCGGCGCTACCGCTTCTGCCGCAAACTTATCGTTCCAGCTGGCAAACTCAACCATCCAGAAGTTTTTAACAACCGGGTCTTCTACGTAGGTGAGTACTTGCATACGAAACTTCTTGTCAGTGAGAATCCGGGTAATATCAAGCATCGTGGCGTCTGGGTAGTCAAGAAGCGCAAGCAAGCTATAGCGTAAAATGTACTCCAGCCTTGGGCCCCATGAATCAAACATTCGCTTCAAAACACCTATGAGTTCAGACGCGGTGTGTGTTTTAAGCTTATTATCAGTGACTTCCATCGGATTAAACGCAATCGGAAAATCGGTGTCGGCAGGGTTAAAGTAGATAACATCTTTTGCCCTGGCTTCAGGTATTCGCTTTAGTATGTTAATGGCATAATCGCCGTGCGGATCAATGACTGCAAAGCCGTATGGACTGTAAATATCGGAAATTGTAAGAAGTTCGAGCAAACCAGATTTACCAACACCAGTTTGACCAATAATATACAAGTGCCGTCCTCGGTCTTCGCGACTCAGCCCAAACATGGTGTTTTGACCACGAAAATTCGTAACAGCCACCGGGCTAATGAGCCCTCGGCTAGAGTCGTTAACTATTGGCAGATTGGCAGGAGGTTCAGCAGTTTTAGCGTTTGCCCAGAGTATGTTAGGGGTTTCTACATTGGTGTGAGGTAAGTGAAATAAACTCGCGACTTCTTCAATATTACAAATAAAACTCTTTTTACTAAACTCCCGAGCGCGATATACATCGAGCATTTCTGGCTTTTCGGTCAGCTTGCTCTGCGTAAAGCCGTTTAGGTATGTTGTATTAAATTGCCTAAACGTAGCAGTAATTGCCTGAATACGCATACGGGCCATCGATTCAGTGCCGCTTCCACGGTACACAATACGAAGTGCAACTTCGTACGCAAGCTTCTGACTCTTTGTTTCTGCTGCATTCGCTCGTGCAGTTTGATATTCAGCCAGTTTGGGGGCCGAGCCTGGTTGACCTGTTGGTGGTGCCCAGAGCGCATTCGCCACTCCCGTCAAACCTCCACTAGATCCGCCCCTGATATTAGCCGCGTACTTTTCGCTTTTCTTATGCCAATTTGAGGGGGCTGGACGCATAATAAACTGCAACCAAGCTTCTTCTGTTTCTTCAAATTGAGCAAGAGTTGCGGTTATCGCTGCAAGAGGGTCAACCTCAAAACTTGGAAATGTCTTAATAGGTAGTGCATTATCATTGGTAAATTTTAACTCCTCTGTCATTTGGGTAGAGGCAGGGAACTCTAAGTTATTCGTATAGTCTTGGACCTCCGAAATATGAACGGTTGGGTATTGAGCATATATTTGCTCTTCGACGAAGCTTTTTAGGTGATTAGGAACCCAGACATAAAAACCAATTCGTTTTTTTTGAACGGCAATTTCAAAACTGATCCGTTCATGTACTGTTGATTTAAAAAATGAAGCATCAGCTTTCGTTAGAAGACCATGAAGACTTGCAAACATTTGCTCGGCAGCTAATTCTTTTTTTTCGTTTGTACGAGGTACTTGCAGTAGTAAAACAGTACCAACGTCAACCGGGGAAGGTATTTGTGATTTTTGAGAAAACATTATGTTCTAATTATACCACACTTGCATACTTTTATCAAGTATAAGCATTTTACGAATTTTAAACCGTACGTACGGTATTCTTAAAAGTAAATTAACGTAAGCATTGCGATGTTATGTTAAAATTCTCACTATTATGATGGATGACTTTAAGCCAAGGCGTGCGCGTGTATTTGCCGCTGACACAAAAAAACCAGAGAGTATCAAAGAAGAAGTGCAACCGGTAATCACAGACCCTCCTGAAGTGAGTACTATCGAGCCCGCTGTTTCTTCTCCAACACCAGACCCCATAGAAACTCCAGGCAATGCTGCAAAAATATCGAAAATGCCTGTATGGCTACAGAAAGTTCAAAAAAAACAGTGGGCACTAATTGGTATTTCACTTGTAACCCTAATAGGGTGTGGTGCAACGTATGCATTAACCAACCCTGGACCAGTCCCTGAGCCCGACATTCCCCCAATTGTAAAGGCAGTAGAACCGCCGCCGCCGACAACAGTGGCATCACGCCTCACTGGTGTACAGGTGGCACCTGAATTAAACGAACTCCCAGTGACGGCAGTCATGATTGAGAACAGCCCAGAAGCACGGCCTCAATCTGGCCTTGCTGACGCGGGTGTGGTGTTTGAAGCCATTGCCGAAGGGGGCATTACTCGCTTTAGCGCATTGTATCAAGAGGCGCAGCCTGATTATATTGGCCCTGTACGATCACTGAGGCCGTACTACCTTGATCTTGTTCTGCCATTTGATCCTGCGATTTCACATGCAGGTGGCAGTGGCCAAGCGCTTGCAGAAGTTGCCGCTCAAGGAGTAAAAAGCCTTGATCATTCTTCTAACGGTGGGGCCTATCAACGCGTCAGAGATAGGTTTGCACCGCATAACTTGTACACTGGGAGGCCGCAACTTCTTGAAGCACAACGCGCGAAAGGCTATACCTCAAGCACTTTTGTCGGATATGTTCGCAAAACTGAAAGCCCAGCTGAATCACCAACAGCGAATACTATTGCACTGAGAGTATCAAGCGCAACCTACAACTCAAGCTACACCTATGAATCTGAAAGTAACAGTTACTTACGAACAATGGCTGGCGTGCCTCATGTTGATCAACGCAGCGGCACTCAGATCAAGCCAAAAGTAGTTGTTGCACTCGTTGCTCCTCACAGCTATGCGGGTATATATTCCGTGTATCAAATCATTGGGAATGGCAAAGCATTCATCTTTCAGGATGGCAGCGTGACTGAAGGGGTGTGGGAAAAGACAAGTCGAACTTCTCAAATTACGTTTGGTGATGCAAACGGCGCACCGCTTGGCCTGAACGCAGGTCAGACCTGGATAACACTGGTTGGCGACGCCGGAAGAGTCACCTACACGCCGTAATATGGATCACTTTAAAAAACTACAGCAACACGTCAGTACACGCCTTATATTAGTTGTGCTGTTTATAAACGGTACTGTAGCAGCAAGCATGGTTGCGCTACTTAGCCTCGGCCTTGAAGAACCGTGGCTTGCAGGCATTGCGGCTTTTGGCCTCGCATGTATTTTAACGGGAATACTAATGCCCCTCTGCGCAAAGTATGCCCTCACACCACTACGACATATTTGGGAAGCTGTGGTGCATATTAATAGTGCGCCCGGCTCTCGGGATGCACCAAACCTTGATAAGTTACGCGTAGGTCGGGAACTCGTCACAACGCTTGTAACACAACTGTACCAGCTTGCGAGCCAGCAAGATAACACAAGTCTCATTGAGCACAGTAAACAGCTAAGCCAAGCTGCAAATGTCGTGAACCACTTACCACTGCCGTTGTTTGTGTGCAATAAGCAGCAGCTGGTGACAAATGTTAGTAATCAGGCAATAAACTATTGTGGCCTGGATAGTGCTGAACTGCTTGGGAAGCCATTGTTTGAGCTTCTGAACCTTGAATTTCATACTGACAAAACGCTTGAAGCCTGGATACAAGATTGCGAAAGCAACAAGATTATCGACATAGCATATTGGGAGCGAGTACGCGTGCGTTTACCGGGAGAAGAAGGTTTATACAAACAATGCGATATTAGCGCTTCTTACAACCGAGACAATGTGAGTGGGACTGAATTTATCATTACGTTGTTTGATCGTACAACTCAATACAACCAAGACGATGACTCGTTGAGCTTCATCGCACTTGCCGTGCACGAGCTAAGAACACCTCTCACCATGCTTCGTGGCTATGTTGAGGTGTTCGAAGAAGAATTAAAGAATTCACTCACACCAGAAATGCAAAGCTTTATGTTCAAAATGCGTGTTTCTGCTGATCAACTCTCGGCGTTTGTAAACAATATCCTCAATGTCGCACGAGTTGAAGAGAATCAGCTTATCTTGCAGCTTTCTGAGGCAGACTGGAAACAAACAGTTCAAGGCGCAGCAGAAATGATGCAACTCAAAGCCCAAGTAAACGAAAAAACTATACTCTATGAAATTGCCGACGACATTCCATCTGTTGGCATAGACCAACTGAGTATCACTGAAGTTATCAATAACCTACTCGATAACGCAATTAAGTACAGCGGTACCCCAACACCAGAAGATCCAAAACCGATTATTGTGAAAAGCTTTATGAAAGACGGCTTAGTTAACACAACAATCACTGACAAAGGTATCGGTATGCCAAGCAGTGTAACGCAAAATCTGTTTGAAAAATTCTACCGAAATCACCGTACCAAAGGTAAAGTTGGCGGAACTGGGCTTGGCCTTTACCTCAGTAAAGCAATTATCACCGCCCATGGTGGGCAAATATGGGTTGAGTCAAAGGAAGGCGAGGGAACAACGTTTGGATTTACCGTCATGCCGTTCTCACAACTTGCCGAAGAAAAGAAAAACAGTAATAATGACGGCATAGTGCGAAACGCACACGGTTGGATCAAAAATCATTCATTGTATAGAAGATAGGACACTCCATGGAAGATTCTAAAAAAACGAAAATTTTGATCATCGAAGATGAGCACTTCATTAGCGAGTTGTACACTCGCGCGCTTAGCAGGGCTGGCTATGACGTCAGGGTTGTTGTCGACGGCGAAGCAGGCTTAGTTGCAGCCCAAAGCAACGAATACGACATAGTCCTCCTCGACATTATGGTGCCAAACCTTACCGGTACTGAAATCCTAAAGCAGTTGCGAGACCCGAGTGTCACGCCAACGTTTGATGCAAAGGTTATAATCACCACAAACTTAGAGCAAAGCGAAGAGGGTAAGGAACAAATACAAAGTCTCGCTGATGGCTACATCATCAAAGCAGATGTGACCCCACACCAGCTCGTCGACTTTCTACAACAGCTTTAATACTCGTCTGGTACGTATGGCTCAACACTCTCATTGAGATGAAGCGTCATGACCTGATGCTGCAAAATCTTTTTTCCAAACGCAGCTACACGAATTTGCTCTGATTTTGCTCCAAAAGGTAGTTTTTCTGCACGCATTGAGTCTTGATCATACAATCCAAGTGAACCACCAACGTCTTCACCAAGGTAGCGAAGCGGATTATTCTCTATAGATTCGTCCGCCAAATATTCTAGTGGCATAAAATAATATACGGGCACATCAGGTCGCTGCAGCCTTCTTCTTGCTGTTTCAATTTTTTTGCTTGCTTTCGCATGGGCAGCATGGTTTTTTTGCCGTGCAGCTCTGATTAATTTTTGCTTTCCAATTACAATTTTCCTAAGAGCGATACCGTGCACGCTACTATCACCCGGAAGTATATCGCTACCAAGACTTGGGTTCGCAAGTGGTCGCTGAACTTTTGCGAGCTGTAGTTTCTGGTGATCTACTTCGTCTGGGTCAACACCGTATCTAAATCCTGACACAAGTGCTGCTTCGGGATTGATTCCGGCAGACTCCGCGACCTGCACGACTGCCATATATACTGCTTCTAAAGTCTCTTTTGATTGGCTATTTTTAGGATCCAAAAACTCCACACTACCATTGACTTCTGCGTGATAATATAGCGGCTCAAGAATCGTCGCTCTAGGAATATCCAACTCTCTCATGTATATTAATTATTATAACATACTTAACATGTATTTACAATGATTTGCTGATTCTCTTACTAGGCAGATTGGGGTTGCTAGGACAGGCCATAGCGGGCCTACTTTCTGTAATCAGTGATGTAAATACAGTTTAGTGTCGGCCTGCTTTTATGTTGCAAGAGAAATGAGTTATTACTTTTTAATGTACTAGATGTAAATTTTATTTTATAATACATTTATGAATCACGGAGTTATCAGAGCAGGCGAGTTTAAAACCTACAGACACGAAGACGATGAACATGCACGCAACAAAATAGCCACTCCAGAAAACATTGGTTTTTTGGTTCTAAACCAACATGGTGCAAGTCGTCTTTATGACACGGGTGGTGATGCCGCCTATATGGCAGACTACTATAACGCATCTGTTATCGTCGCAGACAGACCTGGAACAGGTTGGATTCTACCCAATATGGATGTCCGGTATCGAAATACGCATGATTACGTATCCCAAATGAAGATTGTAGCGAAACACATAGCCAAGACAGCTGATGAAGAGGGCCTTGATCATCTCATCGTAGTTGGTAGATCAGCGGGTGGACAAGGTGCTATGGCGCTTACTCGAACAGAGATTCTACCTGTAAATGGTTTGTTTGTAGCTGAACCTGTTGGTTGGCGTAGGTTTGCTGACACAAAAGAAGCGAAAGCCAAATGGGTGATGTATAACGAACTCCAAAAGAAACTACTTACAGATAATGAACAGATCTTAATTCATCCCGACAAAACTGAAGCCGCAGGCTTAAAATACCTACGCCGACTCTGTGCTATTGGGTACATGGCGCTAGTCGACCAGTACCACAATCAAGACCTCTGGTCGATTGGCATTACACGTACTTACGCACGAGATATAGCAACAAAACAACCAGACATCGATACTCAGATTGCCTTTGCAGCCCACACAAGCTTTATCACACCTGAACAATTGGCAAAAGATTCTACAGTACTACCAGCTATGCGGTCCTCACAAGAAAATGGTGCACCATATGAAGTACACAGTGCACCACGTACTGTGCACAGCTCTTTTGACTTGCGAGGTTATGTTAATCAAATTATTGAGCCGCTTGTTAAGCGTGTCGTAGAGCGAACTGTGAAACCCTAGTGTTTTTGTAAAATACTTTTTTTAACGTAATAAATTCTACTTGCACTGTATTAGTCGGGCAGGGCTATACTGTATGTAGTTACGAAGGCATGAGTTCTGGAAAGCAGGTGTTTTGCTTGTTTTTCGTTCCATCGTTTTCGAACTTAATTGCATTGCATGTAGTGACTCCAACTCGCAAGGAGTTACTATCAAACCTCACCGCTAAGACGGCATCACAAAGAGTCTGGTTACCCAGAAACACTAGTCACTACCGATCTTATATACATCACCTTATGAAGCAGGCTGCGTAAACGGTCGACTGTTGTTTGGGTGTTGTACAATCTCAGAGCATTACGTCTGAGCAAATCCGTTTACTGTAGTACAAACCGTACTGACAGCACTCTTTTTATTACTCAAAATCCTGGGAGGATTACACGTATGACAAACACCATCAACAAAGAAATAGAAGTTCACGCATTTTATTTTCGACAAGGCACAAGCATGCAGACGTACCCAAAAGAAATCAGTTTTGCAGGTCAGCAAGTACGTTTCGCAGAAGGCCTGCGCGTTCTCATCCACAAAGGCAAGGAAACTATCAAACTATTTGACATGAGCGATGGGCAGCAGATGTTTCACCTCAAAAATCAAGCCAATAACTGGGTGTTGCTGGGTATAAGCCCACTGCAAAACGGGTAAGCCATGCAAACGCCTACTAGCCACGACGGCGTGTCGGTACATACCGGCTTTCCAAACGCTGCAATTGACAGCTCGCTCCAGGGTTTGGACCTAAACACACTACTAATCGAGCACCCCGTCAGCACCTATTTTATGCGTATTCGCAGTAACTCTTGGCAACAACACGGTATCCAGCGTGGTGATATCGTCGTGATAGACAAAGCGCTCAAACCAAAGCCAAATGACCTGGTCGTCTGCTGGCATGACGGTGAATTTATGATTTCGCCGCTTCATGCACTCCTAGAAGACAGTGTGGTTTGGGGTGTTGTTCGCTCGGTTATTCATCAGTTACATGAGCGCTACACGCCGCCCAAAGAGCAGAAGTCATGATTGCACTCATTGATTGTAATAACTTTTTCGTAAGCTGTGAGCGTGTTTTTCGGCCAGACCTAGAAGGCAAACCGGTCGTTGTGCTCTCTAGTAATGACGGCTGTGCAATTGCTCGCAGCAACGAAGCCAAAGCGCTTGGTATTCCCATGGGTTTACCCGCATTTAAGTTACCCCAGTACGGCGTACCAGTTTCACCTTGGCTGGATGTAGCACAAGGAGGCCAGGAGGAGCGAGCGAGCCGTACAAGCGGTACGGCGAGTGAGCGACAGACGCCAGCCGACACAGTGATGCGCCAGAAGCACGCAAAGACGCCTGGTTTTGCCAGGCAGTCTGCACGTGCTGGTCAGGTGGAAGTGGTACAGTTTAGTGCTAATTTTGAGCTGTACGGTGATATTTCGCGGCGCATTACCGAACTTCTTACGACCATTACGCCGCGCATAGAAGTCTACTCAATAGACGAGTCGTTCTTGGATTTGTCGGCGCTCAATATTACTGATTATGAAGCGTGGGGCAGGGAAGTCAGAGCCCGTATATTGCAGTGGATTGGTGTACCGGTATCTATCGGAATTGCACCGAGTAAAACACTCGCAAAACTTGCGAGTGAACACGCGAAGAAAGATGAAGCGCTTGCTGGAGCGCTATACTTAGGGCCAGACCGAAGCGACTACTCGCAGCGCCTTAAAATGACACCAGCTGGGGCAATCTGGGGTATTGGCAGGCGTCTTGCTCCAATGCTTGCAATGGAAGGCGTACAATCAGCCCATGACGTGGCCCAGCTTCGGCCGAGAAGAGCAGGGCAATTAATGGGCGTGCATGGCCGCCAGCTTGTGGCTGAACTAAACGGCACGCGGTGCCACCAGCTAGAACTCATCGGTAAGCCATGCAAAAGCATCATGGCCACGCGCACATTTGGCCATGACACAAGCGACCTGTATACAGTCGAAGCAGCGATTGCAAGCTTTGTAGCCACCGCAGCGTATAAACTACGCGAGAGCAAACAGCTCACTAACCGTGTTGGCATATTCCTAACAACCAGTCGTTTTAAGCCGTTTTACCAAAGCTGGGGCGATGAAGTTGTATTAGACGTACCATCGGCAGATACAGGTAAGCTCGCGACAATTCTGATTGATCGACTGTACCGTTTGTACAAGCGTAACGTAGAGTATCATCGGGCGGGCGTGCTCCTGCATGATTTTGTGCCGGCTGGGCAATTGCAAACAGATCTGCTTGGCACGGTAGATATAAACGCCCACGACGCAAGCACACACAAAATGGCAGCGATAGATGCCCTCAACAAGCGCTATGGTCGGCGTACGCTTCACTACGCATCTGAAAAGCTCGGAAGTACCTGGCAACCAAAACAAAATCTTCGCAGCCCCCGATACACTACGTCTTGGCTGGAGTTGGTGAATCTGTGAACAAATAGTTAAAAGCACTTCATATACACACTGATCATGTGCACTATTAAATTATGGTAAAGTTTATATAAATAACAGAAGGAAAATAATGGCTCTATCATTTAACGGCTCGGGTAATCTCCCCGGCATGGGAACAAAACGCCAAAAGTTCGGAATAGGCTCACTTATAATCACATTATTAATCGGTATTGTGTTTAGCGCTGTGGGTGTACTGGGATTTCAAGGCTCTCAAATTGATCCAAGCTGGGTTGAGACAGAAGGGAGGGTCACTGATGTTTCTTCAAGAATACGCGATGGCTCAACAGAGTACACGCCAGTTTATGCATATACAGTCGATGGCGTCGAATATCAGATAGGAAGTAATACTTCGTCGTCGTTCCGCCCGATAGTGGGTAGCACTGGCGGTATTGTTTATAATCCATCAAACCCTGCAGAAGCAAAAACCGCAAGCAGCACCGGCCAAACACTCTTATTCCTAATATTCCCAGTAGTTGGAGTTGCTCTCGTAGTTTATGCCATTTCAGCATTCCTAAAATCGCTCAAGCGTTCAAGCCAGATTGGTGGCCTGCAGCAGAGCGGGCAAAAAATTCAAGGTGTCATAACCGACATACAATCAACAGGAGGCAGCAACAATCAAAGCTATAAAATTGTCGTTTCTGCGGTTGACTCAACTGGCACGGCGCGTACGTACATGAGTGATGGTCTAACCGGAATTGGTGGACTCGCTATGGCTGATTTTAGAACAAACCCCATTCCGATAGATGTCATTATTGACCCGAGCGACCAAAGCAATTACTACGTTGACGTTTCTGGCGTGCCATCAATTACACCGCAGCGAATACAAGAGCTCATCCAATCAGCCAGGGCTCAAAATACGCCCCAATCAATTGTAGGTAATCCAATTCCAGGACAGGGCACACCAATGAACCCCATTCCTCAACAACAAAGTACCCAACAGTTCACACCACAAAATCAGCAGCCAAGCCCACCTATTGACCCAACAAACACTGGCCAGCAACCTCCTGCGCAGTAATTGAAATTACAATTAATACATGCTTGAACTATCATCAAATACAATCAAAGTCCTCGGTATTTTTGGCCGACTTTCACCAGAACAAGAAGCTTACTTCGATGCTCTTGAAGCAAAATATAGCAAAAAGCCTGTGCAGCCAGGCTACGATATTTTTAGGCATCTCACTTTGACATTTATACCAAACGCCCCTGTGAGCGCAATTCGTGAGCAACTTGAATTACTACGTGATATGAAGCCTTTTTTGCCCGTAAAGCTGAATGTCCAGAAAGTGTTTGTTAAAGATGAAGAATCATTACCAGGTGCTGAACATATTGCGATTGAGTTTGGGCTAGAACAAACAAAAGAATTAGTAGAATTTATTCAAAGTCGTGTTGGTGATGTTGCGGTCGCAACTTGGTACACAAAAGTTGTGTGGTTTGTAACAAAAGAAAATCAACAAAAAGTTATTGATGAGCTTTCTGTATTCAAAGCCCTAGAATTTACGGACTTTCACCTCGTTACCAATAAACAAGATGATAAAAACACTCTATTTAGAGCTACCGATTTTAAATAACATTAGGGTGGTCGTAATGCTTAATTGATTAGAAGATAGTATTAGTAAAGCAAAGTACACTACGATACAATTGAGTTAATGGATAAAAAAATGCAGAGCACTCCAGATGTTTCATTGTACCCTGGCTCTTTGTTTCGGCAACCACGCCCGAACACTACGATTACTCCACTACTCGAAGGGACGCTTAAAGGCTTGCCCTATGTCTTTTTTGACTATACTACTCCTAATCTTTACGACAACACTAAATTAGATTCAAGAGACGTTATTGAAGTTACTTTACCTCATAAGTTTCCTCACATAATTATTGACTCAAAAGTAGAAGATGAATTTGAATCTGCTTTGTTAACAAATTATATCGACAAGAAACAAATTATTGAACTAGAAGGCGACTTCAGCCGGTTTTTTACTCTGTATGCACCCGATAAGTTTGGCATAGAGGCACTTACAATCCTCGCACCAGATGTAATGCTATCGCTCTTAAAGCATGCAGGAAAATGCGACATTGAGATTGTCGATAATAAGATGTATTTTTATTGGAGAAAGAGTACGCAAGTTAGTAGCGAGCAGACTAAAAAGCTTGCAACAGCAGAACGAATTGTTGAAGAATTGCATAGAAAACTGAAATTTGGGAAACTCCTTCCACTTTTGGATTCTTATTCCAACTCACTAAGACATAACACCGGTAAGCGGCTGAAAAGAAACAAGAATGGCGACACGAAGATTTTTGGTACTTTATTTGTAGTGTCATGTCTAACTGCTCTCTATCTTAGCTCTAATTTCGATGAATTTACCAGTTGGTTCCTGGTCTTTTTCTTTTTTTCAATTATCTGTTATGAAATATTTTCTAAAAATCTTCATTCAGCACGAAAAGAGAAACATGCATCACGCTATGTTGAACCTAAAAATCAGTAAACCAAGGATATAATACACCAGATAAAAAGCTCAACCGGTGGCTGAGCTTTTTATCTGGTGATCTCTAGGGGAATCGAACCCCTATTGCCAGGATGAGAACCTGGTGTCCTAACCGTTAGACGAAGAGACCGTATGAAAATATTGTACTGTACTAAGGTTCGATTCTGAATCGACCCACCTCCGGCGGGCCCAGAACTTCACGATTGGCAAACCAGTTGCCATCGGAAGATTCTCTTGCAAAAGTCCACAGGACTTTCTCACCCTATTGCCAGGATTCCTATCAATATGCTCGACTTGAATATATTCAAGTCTCGGCCAAGCAATGAAAACTCAAACAGTCACTGACTGTTTTCGACCTGGTGCCCTAGTCACGTTCCGCGACCCCAGACCTTTCTTACTTTCATTGAAATGAAAATCTGAAAGGTACTCTTGCAAAATGCCACAGGCATTTCTCACGTTAGACGACGAGACCATTATTGGACCTTAAAATAACTGACAAATAGTACCATAACAGGGGAGATGTGTCTATAATAGGCTCGCATTACGCTCACGCTTACCGTATACTTAACTTCAAGAAGAAACAGATGGAAATAGTAGCCGATAAATATTACATACAGTATGGTCGAATAAGCGCTCTCGTAACGTTCATACTACTCATTGGCAGCCTTTTGGCTGTATTTACCCCAAACATACTCAATATAGGTCAGAGTGGCTTATCACTGTTCACCACAACCGTTGCGAGCATTCACTTAGCGTACTTCTTCTTACTTTCTGGCAAACTAAGGCGAAAAAGCGCATGGATTGCTGCATTTGTAAGCTGTTTACTAACGGCGCTTACCGTATATAACCTAATGCACATCACCGGTGGGCTACAATCTCCATGGCACATATTGTGGGTGATCGTGAATGTTGTGAACGGCATATTTGGCACCTTTATCATGGTGTGTAGCGCGTTCTTAACGACGTTTTATTTTGTGATCCTAAACACTATGCCGGATGGCAGTTTTAGCGCACCACTACCAGATATTATCATTGTGCTAGGTCTTTACCTGAGCTGTTGCCTTGGTTATTTTCTGGCACGCAGGCTATATACCGATCATGAGTCTCAACAAGTTGATAAATTATTGGGAATGGTTCAAACAAAGCAAACAGAGGCTCAAACAATTACACAATCGATTGCAGACGGTATTGTCGTTATCGATATCGAAGGCAAAGTGTCAACGATAAACCCCAGTGCATCTCAAATGTCAGAATGGCCACAAGATGAAGCAAAAGGGATAGACGTTGGTCTTGTACTCAAACTCTTACCCGAAAAAAGTACTGACGAAACTCAGAACCAAAGCGAATTATTATTTAAGTCGGTACTTGCATCTGGGCAAAAGGCCGAACAGTCACTTGAGCTCATAAGTCGTAGCAACAAACGCCGGATCGTATCGCTTGTGATTTCACCAGTGGTGCCGTCTGAAAGCAATAAAATTGTTGGAGCCGTTGCGGTGATACGAGACGTGAGTGCAGCACGACAAGAAGAAGCAAGGCGAGCTGATTTCATCAGCACTGCGAGTCATGAAATGCGTACTCCAGTTGCAGCAATTGAGGGCTACTTGGCGTTAGCTTTGAACGATAAAGTAAGCCAAATAGACCAAAAAGCACGGGCCTATTTAGAAAAAGCTCACTCAAGTACACAGCACCTGGGTAAGCTGTTTCAGGACCTACTTACAAGCGCAAAGGCCGAGGACGGTCGGCTCGTAAACCACCCAGAAGTTACTGAAATGGGCGAATACATGGAGCAAATCGTCGACAGTCTACGGTTTTCCGCGGAGAAAAAAGGGCTGCTCATGGACTTTACTGTTGGTGCAAGCCAGTCA